>NZ_JALCYX010000029.1:0-55259 GCF_022690695.1 Anaeromyxobacter sp. SG17 | reverse complement strand
GCCCCCGCCCGCGGGGCGCGCCGAGCGAGCCGGGTTCGACCTGCCGGCCGCGCCGGTGCCCGCCGTCGCGCCGCCGCCGCCCGGGGCGCTGCAGCTCCTCGGCGGCGTGCCCGACCCGCGCCTCGTGCCGGTGGCGGCCCTGGCCCGCGCCTACCGCCGCGCGCTGAGCAGGCGCGAGCACCTCGGCTACGGCGACGCGCGGGGGCACCCCCGGCTACGCGCGGCGCTCGCGCGGATGCTGGGCGAGGCGCGAGGGCTGGCGGTACGACCCGAGGGCGTGCTCGTCACCCGGGGCGCACAGATGGCGCTCGCCGTGGCCGCCCGCGGGCTGCTCCGCCCCGGCGACGCCGTCGCGGTGGAGGACCTCGGCTACCGCCCGGCCTGGGAGGCGCTGCGGCTCGCCGGCCTGAGGCTCGTGCCCCTGAAGCTCGACGCCCGGGGCCTCGACGTGGAGGCGCTCGCGGCGCGAGCGGGGCCGGAGCGGATCCGCGCGGTGTACCTCACCCCGCACCACCAGTACCCCACGCTCGTCACCCTCTCGCCGGCGCGGCGCCTCTCGCTGCTCGACCTCGCGCGCAGGGCGCGGCTCGTCGTGCTCGAGGACGACTACGACAACGAGTTCCACTACGAGGGCCGCCCCGTGCAGCCGCTCGCGAGCGCCGACGCGGCGGGCGTGGTCGTGTACGTCGGCTCGCTCTCCAAGGTGCTCGCGCCGGCCCTCCGCATCGGCTTCCTGGCGGGGCCGGAGGACGCCATCGCCCGCCTCACCGCGCACCGGCACTACCTCGACCGCCAGGGCGATCTCGCGGTGGAGGCGGCCGTGGCCGAGCTGCTCGAGGAGGGGGAGGCGCAGCGCCACGTGTGGCGCACGCGGAGGATCTACGCCGCGCGGCGCGAGGCGCTCGCGGACGCGCTGCGCGCCGAGCTCGCGGGCGCGCTCACCTTCGAGCAGCCACCCGGCGGGATGGCCTACTGGTGCCGCGTCGCGCCCGGCCTCGACGCCGAGGCGTGGGCCGACCGCGCCCTCGCGGTGGGGGTGGCGGTGCAGGCGGGCCGGCTCTTCGCCTTCGACGGCGGCTCCCCCCCGAACCTGCGGCTCGGCTTCGGCCGGCTCGACGAGCGCGAGCTCCGCGAGGCGGTCCGGCGCCTCGCGGGGGCGCTGGGGAGAGCGAGCGTGGCGGGCGGCGCGGCCGCCCGTCCCCTCAGAACTGCAGCACGCCCGCGACGGACAGGCCGAACACGCTCGTCTCGCTGAAGCGGAACCGCCGGCCCGGCGCGTCGTAGCGCCAGTCGTAGTTCGGGTTCAGGTCCGGGTTCGCGGTGACGCCGGTGATGTCCTTGCCCGCGTCGGCGACGCCGCCGCGGCCGAGCGACTCGCCGGAGAGGAAGTGCGCGGTCTGGGTCGCGAGCGAGGCGCTCGCGTGGAGCGACACGAAGCGCGACGCGCGGAGGTACAGGCCGAACAGGCCGCCCATCGTGAGGTAGGGCTCCGTCGCGTGGAGCTTGCCGCTCATGTCGGTGAGCGGGTTGTAGAAGCGCTGCGACGACGTGTAGTCCGCGAACGCTCGGACGTCGACGGACACCTTCTGGTCCTCCGACGGGTTCTCGTACGGCACGAGCTCGGCGCCGAAGGTGAGGCCCCCGATCCACGGGAGGCGGGCGCGGGCGTCGTCTCCCCAGCTCGAGCAGTTGGCGGCGCCCGCGAGCGTCGCCTCGGCGGGCGCGCGGCGCGCGAGCTCCGCTGCGTGCTCGCAGTTGGAGTACGTGCCGCTCGAGCGCTGCATCCCGGTCACGTGCGCCTTGAAGTACGGGTCGATGGGGCCGAGGCGGCGGGAGAGCACCGTGTAGAGGTCGTACTTCCAGACCTTCTCGCCGAACGCGCCGGGGTTGCCCGACGAGACGTGCGGCGACGCCCAGCTCGCGCTGCGGCCGGCGGCCGGATCGTAGGCGCTGGCGGTGGGGAAGGTGAGGTCGGCGCCCACGAGCCAGAAGGGCTTCGTGTCGTCGCGGGCGTCGCTGAAGATGCCCCAGGCGACGCCGGCCTTCACGTCGCCGGCGCGGCCGCCGTGATAGACGGTCGTGTTCGACCCGACCGGGAAGAGCGGGCACGTCGCGCCGCCCGGATCGCACGGCTGGTTCATCGCGTCGATGGTGTTGTTCGTGATGGTGGAGACCGCCTCCACGGGCAGCCCGTTCACCAGGGCGAAGCGCCAGGAGTGGTCGTCCGCGAGCACGTAGGGCAGCTCGACGTGGACCTCGAGATCGCGGTGGAGGCCGACCGCGAAGCGCGGCACGAGCGCGTTCGTGATGCGCGTGTAGCGCAGCTCGTCGACGTCGGCGTTCGCGCCGAACGGCGGGTTCGCCGCCGGGTCTCCCTGCTCGCGGGTGAGCTTCCCGCGCAGCTGGGTGCGATCCCAGCGCAGCGACACGTGGAAGTCGAACAGGTTGCCGGTCTCGCTCGTGGCGACGCGGGTGATCTCGGCGGCCCCGGCGGGGGCGGCGAGCGCGACGAGGGTGCAGATCGTGAGGGCGCGCAGGCGAAGCCGCCGCATGTCTCCTCCGTGGACTGGAGCGAACGCCGCGGAAAGCGCAGCAAAACCGCGCCGACGCTAGCAGTGGCCCCCGGAGCGGTCAAGTTGACGAGCCCCCGCCTGGTGTGTGCTTCGGCGCACGATGCAGGAACGGGCCGCTACTCGTCCGTCTCGGGCGGCTCGCGCAGCCCCAGCTCCTTCATCTTCACCTGCAGCGACTTGCGGCTGATCTGCAGGCGCTTCGCGGCGCGCGTGACGTTGCCGCCCGTCTCCTCGAGCGCGCGCGTGATGAGCTCGCGCTCGAGCTCCGCCTGCGCGTGGCGCACGATCTCCTTCATCGACGCGCCGCTCGGCGCGGCGATCGCGCCGAGCGGGCCCATCGCCGCGATGGGCACCGCCGGCTGGGCGCCGCGGTCGCGGAGGGAGTCGGGGAGGGCGCTCGCCTCGATGAGCGGCCCGTCGGCGAACAGGACCGAGCGCTCCATCAGGTTCTCGAGCTCGCGGATGTTCCCGGGCCAGCCGTAGCCGAGGAGGAGCTGCAGCGCCTCCTCCTCGATGCCCTCGACCTTCTTGCCGAGCCGCTGGTCGTACTTCTCGATGAAGTGCCGCACGAGCAGCGGGATGTCCTCCTTGCGCTCGCGCAAGGGGGGCAGGGCGATGGGGACGACCGCGAGCCGGTAGTAGAGGTCCTCGCGGAACCGGCCGTCGGCGATCATCTGCCGGAGGTCGCGGTTCGTCGCGGCGATGAGCCGGACGTCCACGCGGAGGGTCTTGATGCCACCCACCCGCTCGAACTCCTGCTCCTGGATGGCGCGCAGGAGCTTCACCTGCATCTCGACCGGGATCTCGCCGATCTCGTCGAGGAACAGGGTGCCGCCGTCGGCGAGCTCGAAGCGGCCGGGCTTCGACGCGACCGCGCCGGTGAAAGCCCCGCGCTCGTAGCCGAACAGCTCGCTCTCGACGAGGTCCTTCGGGATCGCGGCGCAGTTCACCTTGATGAGCGGCTTGTCCCGGCGGGAGGAGCCGCGGTGGAGCGCCTTCGCGATGAGCTCCTTGCCGGTGCCGCTCTCGCCCGTGACGAGCACGGTGGAGGGCGAGTCCGCCACCCGCGCGACCATGTCGTAGATGGCGCGCATCGCCGCGGACTGGCCGACGAGCGGCGGGCGGTCGCCCTCACCGAAGCTCGAGTGGACGTTCTGGCGCTCGAGGTCGTGCGCGCGCGCGGCCTTGGCGATGACCTTCTTCAGCTCGTCCTGCTCGAACGGCTTCGTGATGTAGTCGAAGGCGCCCGCCTTGAGCGCGCACACCGCGCTGTCCACGGAGCCGTGCGCGGTGATCATGATCACCGGCACGTCCGGGAAGTCGGCCCCGACGCGACGCAGGAGATCCATCCCCCCGAGCTTCGGCATCACGAGGTCGGTGACGACCACGTGGACGGGCGTCTTGTGCAGGACGCCGAGAGCCTGCTCGCCGTCCGCGGCGGTCGTGACCTCGTAGCCCTCGCGCTTCAGCATGGCCGCGAGGACCCGGCGGATGTTCACCTCGTCGTCGACGATGAGGACGTGAGCCACGGGGGTGCGTTACCACAGTCGACCGGTCTCCGCACGCGCGGCGCGCCTCGGGCCCGGCGCAGGGCTCTCGCCCGCCAGGGCGCGGCGAGGGGGCGCGGGATCCCGGGCCGCCGGCGCCGGAGGCCGGGCCGGGCTCACGCCTGCTGCTTCTTGCGACGCTTCCGCCGGCGGCGGAGCCGCGCCGCGGCCTTGGCGCGCCGCCGCTCGCGGGCGCGGCGCTTCTCCTCCTCGTCGACGGGAGGCTTCGGCGACTCGGGCGGCCGCTCCTCCCGGAGCCCCGGCAGCGAGATGAGGAACTCCGCGCCCTCGCCGGGCGACGAGCGGACCTGGATCGTGCCCTGGTGCGCCTTCACGAGGCGCTGGCAGATGGCGAGCCCGAGCCCGGTGCCCTTCTCCTTCGTCGTGTAGAACGGCACGAAGATGCGCTCGCGGGCCTCGTCGGGGATGCCCGGGCCGCTGTCGCGGAACCGCACCTCGACGAGGTCGGCCTTGCGCATCCCCTCCCGCCAGAAGGCGAGCTCGTCGCGCGCGAGGCGCGTCGAGACGACGAGCTTGCCGCCGGCGGGCATCGCCTGAAACGCGTTCAGCGCGAGGTTCAGGAACACCTGCTTGAGCTGCTCGGCGTCGGCGTTCACGGGGGGGAGCCACTCCGCGAGCGCGAGCTCCACCGAGATCGTGGGCGGGACCTCCGCCTGGAGCAGCTTGAACGTCCGCGCGAGGACGTCGTTCACGTCGGTCGGCGCGAGGGCGGGCTTGAGCGGGCGCGAGTAGTCGAGGAACTGGGTGACCACGCCGTTCAGGCGGTTCACCTCCTCGATCACGATCTCGAGGAACTCGCGGTCCTCGCCGGGGAGCTTCGCGGGATCGAGGAACTGGACCGCGCCCTTGATGGCGGCGAGCGGGTTGCGGATCTCGTGGGCGAGGCCGGCCGACATCTCGCCGAGCGCGGCGAGGCGGTCGCGCTCCTTCATCTGCTGGTACAGCTTGGAGTTCTCGATGACGAGGGCGCACCGATCGGCGATCTCGATGAGGGCGGCGATCTCGTCCGACGCGAAGGCCTCGGGGACGCGCTCGTCCCAGCAGGCGAAGAACCCGACCACGCGGTCGCCCGCGAGGAGCGGCATGCAGATCCCCGCGCGCATGGAGCACATCACGGCGCGCGCGTCGCTGAGCCGCTTCAGCTCCTCGGCGACGGCCGCGGGCGCTCCGCGACCGCTGCGGCTCTCGTGCTCCGCCGGCCCGGGCGGGAGCATCGCCCGGAGCTCCGCCACCCGGCGGTCGATGTTCTCGAGCAGGATGGCCTTCTGGGTCGAGGAGGCCGCGGCGAGGAGGGCGCGCGCGGTCGCGGGCTCGAGGAACGGGACCGGGGGCGGGCCGCGGAAGTCGAGGAGCCGGTAGCCGGGGCGATCGTCCGCCACGAGCCAGAGGGAGGTGTGCGTCGCCCGGCGCGTCTCCACGAGGCCGTCGAGCACCACCTCGGCGAGGCCGGCGGGCTCGATGACCTTGCCCGTCCGCTGGCGGAGGGCCTCGAGGCGCCGCACGAGCTCGTAGCGCTCGCGGAACAGCGTCGCGACCACCCACTCCTCGACCCGCTCCCGCATCGGCTCGAACAGGGACAGGATCACGAAGGACGCGACGATGGTGTTGAAGTAGAAGAGCTCGGGGCGGTCGCCCACCCACGACACGAGCCCGCCGTAGATCGCGACGAGCACGAGCCCGAGCGCGGTCACCACGACGATCTTCCCGAGGAACTCGTGCAGATCGAGCAGCCGGTGGCGCTGCAGCGTCTGCGACAGGAAGAACATGAAGATGGTGAGGGTGATCGAGCCGAGCCCCTCGGGCGGATAGGGGAGGCCGAGCAGCGGGAGCATGTCGAGCGTCGACAGGAGCACCGCGACGACCGCGCCGAGGAAGAGGTACTGGAGGCGCGCGCGCTCGACCCGCGTCGGCGAGGCGTGCATCTTGCCCCACAGCACGGAGAGCACCACCGCGAGCCCGCCGACCACGTAGGTCGCGACGAGGAGCTTCGCGGCCTTGAGCTGAACGAGCGGGGTGACGGCGACCACGATCCCGGAGAGGGACCCCGCGAGCATGGCGTTCCGGGCCCGGCGCGCCGGCCGGCGCGCGACGCCCAGGAACTCCAGGAAGAAGGCGAGCGCCGCGGCGGGAATGAGGCCGCCCGACGCCACCGCGAGCCGCTCCCACCAGGGGACCCCGAACGCCTCGGACCAGCGCAGGAAGAAGCTCGCGAGGGAGAAGAGGCACAGATCCGCGGCGAAGAGCGCGAACAGGGTGAACACCCGCGAGCGGTTCTCGCGCAGGAGCGCGGCCGCCGAGAGCGCGAGCGTCACGATCGCGGCGAGCAGCGCCGCCTGGGTCCGGATGTCCACGCAGGGGCGATCCTAGACGTTTTCCGCGCCGGTTGCCCGCCCCGGAGTCGCCCGCCCGCCTCGACGATCCCGAGCGGCGGGAGGCGCGGCCGGACGGCGCAGCCGGGCGGGCCCTTGACGCGACCCCTCCGTGATCCGCACTCTGCACCTGCCCCCGATGATCACCGCAGCGCTCGCCGCCGTCCTCCTCGCGTCGGTCACCCCGTCCGACGCCGTCCTCGATCTCACCCCCGCGTTCCAGGCCGGAGCGGCCGCCCAGGCGAAGACCGCGTTCGACGCCGGGCGCCACGCCGAGGCCGCCGCGAAGCTCGCGCACGTGGCGACCCCGGAGGCGCGGCTCCTCCGCGCCATGGCGCTCGCCGAGGCGGGTCGGGCGGCGGAGGCGCTCGCGCCGCTCGAGGGGCTCGAGGCGCGCCTCCCGGACGCGGCCGACCGGATCTCCCTGCTGCGCGGCCGCGCGCTCGAGGCCGCGGGGCGCGGGCGCGAGGCGCTCGTCGCGCTCGCGGCGGTGCCGGACGCGTCGCTCGTCGCGGGAGAGGCGCGGCTCGCGCGCGCGCGGCTCGCCCGGCGCTTCGGCGATCGCGCCCAGGCGCTCGAGGCGCTCGCGCCGCTCGTCTCCGTCCCCGCGCCGAGGGACCCCGCCGCCTCCGACGCCGGGGCGACCGCGCTGCTCCTCTCCGGCCGCGTCCACGCGGAGGGCGAGGGCGCGGACCCCGCCGCCGCGCGGCGGGCGTTCGCGGCGTGCTGGGCGGACCACCCCATCGCGCCGGAGGCCGGCGAGTGCCTCGCCGCGCTCCGCGCGCTGCCCGCGCCCCTGGGCGGCGAGCCGGGCGTCGAGGAGCAGGTGCGGCGCGCCGAGGCGCTCCTCGAGGCGGGGCTCGCCGATGCCGCGGTGGACCTCCTGCGCAAGGCGGTGCCGGATCTCGCCGCCGCAGCGCCGGGCGAGGAGCTCGCCTGCCGCGCCCGCGCCGCGCTCGGGCGCGCGCACCGCAAGGCGCGCAGCTACGCGGACGCGATGGAGGCGCTCCGCCCGGTGGTCGAGGGCTGCGACGACCCCGCGGTGCGCGTCAAGGCGCTGTTCCTGCTCGCCGGCGCGACCTCGAACACGGGGGACAAGGACGGCGCGATCGCGCTCTACCGGCGGCTCGCGCGCGACTACCCCCGCAATGCGCTCGCGGACGACGCCCTCTTCTCCGCCGCGGATCTGCTCCTGCGCGCCGGGCGGGACGCAGAGGCGCGCGAGGCGCTCGCGGGCATCGTCCGGGACCACGCGGGCGGCGACTACTGGGACGAGGCGCGGTTCCGCCTGGCCTGGCTCGCTCGCCGCGCGGGGGACCTCGACGGCGCCATCGCGCAGCTCCTCGCCATCGAGGAGGGCGAGCGCGACCTCGATCCCTACGAGCACGCGCGGGCGGCGTACTGGCGGGCGCGGATCCTCGCCGGGCGCGGCGACGGCGGTGCCCGGGCGGCGGAGGCGATCTGGACGGACCTCGCCACCCGCTTCCCGGCCGACTACTACGGCCTGCTCGCCCGCGCACGGCTGGCGGGCGGCGCCGGGGGCGAGGAGGGCGCTGCCCGGGCGCTGCCAGCCGCGGCGCACGCCTCGACGGCCGCCGCGCTCGCGCCGCCCAGGTGGCGGCCCGGTCCGCTCGCCGCCGATCCGCACTTCCGCGCCGGCGTCCTCCTCCTGCGCATGGGGCTCACGCGCGACGCCGCCACCGAGCTCACGTCCGTCGATCCCGAGCGCCTCACGGATCCCGACGCGCCGGACGCGGCGCTCATGGTGGCGGATCTCCTCGACCGTGCCGGCGACCACCGCAACGCCCACCAGCTCCTCCGCACCCGGGCGCGCGTCGCGCTCCGCCGGGCGCCCGCCGCCGAGAACCTCCGCGCCTGGCACATCGCCTACCCGCCGGCGTTCCGCGGCGACGTGCAGCGCTGGGCGCCGCCGGCCGGCGTCCCCGTCGATCTCCTCCAGGCGCTCATGCGGGAGGAGAGCGCGCTCGACCCCCACGCCGTCTCCCCGGTGGGCGCGATCGGGCTCACGCAGCTCATGCTCCCCACGGCGCGCGAGGTCGCGCGCCAGCTCAAGATCCGGCGGCCGTCCCGGGCCGACCTCATGAACGGCGCGCTGAACATCCGCATCGGCGCCCGCTACCTCGGCCAGCTGCTGCGCCGCTTCGACGGCCGCGTCGCGCTGGCGGTGGCCGCGTACAACGCGGGCGGCGGCGCGGTGAGCCGCTGGCTGGAGGCGCGCGGGGATCTCGAGCTCGACGAGTTCGTCGAGGAGATCCCGTTCGAGGAGACGCGCGGCTACGTGAAGCGCGTGCTGCGCTCGTACGCGGCCTACCGGCTGCTCTACGGCGGCGGCGGCCCCGCCGGCGGCCTGTTCCGTCTCGCCGGGCGCTGACGGGCACCCGGAGCGCCTTGCCGAGCCGGGGCGGCAGCCCCGTCAGGCTGGCGGCCAGGCGAGCGCCGGCGGACGTGCGGAGGTGGAGGCCGGGCGCTACTTTAAGCAGGATGCTCGACACCGGCGTGCTCGTCCTCAACCGGGTCTATCAGCCGGTCCACGTGACCTCGGTGCGGCGCGCCTTCACGCTCCTCTACCAGGGCGTGGCGAAGGCGATCGACGAGGAGTTCCAGCTCTTCGACTTCCCGAGCTGGAGCGCGCTCGCGGCAGCGCAGCACGACTCCATCGGGACGGTGAGCCGGCGCATCCGCGTGCCGCGGGTGATCGTGCTCCTCGCCTACGACCACCTGCCGAAGACCCGCGTCCGCTTCTCGCGCTTCAACATCTACGCGCGGGACGACAACACGTGCCAGTACTGCGGGCGGCGGTACCGCCGCGCGGAGCTGAACCTCGACCACGTCGTCCCCCGCTCCCGGGGCGGCTCGACGACGTGGGAGAACGTCGTCTGCTCGTGCGTCGCGTGCAACCTGCGCAAGGGCGGCCGCACGCCGGAGGAGGCCCGCATGCGCCTGCTCCACGCACCTACACGGCCGCGCTGGACCCCGGTCTTCCGCTCCGCCGCGCGGCGGGCGCTCTACCGTGAGTGGCGTCCGTTCCTCTCGCTCGCCGACGCAGCCTACTGGAACGCCGAGCTTTTGGAGTAGCGGGGCGCTTCGGCTAGGATGTGCCCGCGATGGGCGACGCCCCGACGCTCAAGCTGGTGAAGACCGTCCCGGAGCCGCGCCGCCACCCAGCGCCGGCCCCCGTTCGCGCGCGCCGTATCATCTCGGTGGGCGGCGGGAAGGGCGGCATCGGCAAGAGCCTCATCTCCGCGAACCTCGGCATCGCGCTCGCGCGGCGCGGCAAGAAGGTCGTGCTCGTGGACGCCGATCTCGGCGGCGCGAACCTGCACACCACGCTCGGCCTCGACGTGCCGAAGCGCACGCTCTCCGACTTCATCGACCGCAAGGTGGAGCGGATCGAGGACGTCATCACGCCGAGCGGCATCGAGAACCTCGGCCTCGTGTCCGGGGCGCTCGACGATCTCGACGTGGCGAACCCGCGCCACGCCCAGAAGATGCGGCTCCTGCGCCACGTGCAGCAGCTCGACGTGGACTACGCGATCCTCGACCTCGGCGCAGGGACGCACACGAACGTGCTCGACTTCTTCCTCGTGTCGGACCACGGCGTGCTGGTGCTCGTCCCCGAGCCGACCGCGGTGGAGAACGCGTACCGCTTCGTGAAGGCGGCGTTCTGGCGGCGGATGCGGACCGTCGCGCAGGTGTTCGGGTACGACGGGCTCCTGCGCTCGGTGATGGGCACGGGCACGTTCAAGAGCCCGGTGGAGCTCGTCGCCACGCTGGCGCAGCGCGATCCCGAGGCGGGGAGGAACCTGGCGCGGCAGCTCGCGGCGTTCCGCCCGAGGCTCGTGGTGAACCAGGCGCGCACCGCGCAGGACGCCGACGTCGGCAAGGCCGTGGTCGGGGCCTGGCGCAAGTACTTCGGGCTCGAGATGGACTACCTCGGGTTCATCCACTACGACGACGAGATGTGGCGCGCCGTCCGCGCGCGCCGGCCGCTCCTCGTCGAGCGGCCGGACGTACCGGCGGCGCGGGCGTTCGCGGGGATCGCCGAGGGCCTCATCGCGCTCGACGTGGCGCGCCCCGGGGGCACGAAGTGAAGCCGCTCGCGCAGCAGACGCTCTACGAGATCCTGGAGGTCCCGGCCGACTCCACGCCGGGCGAGATCGAGGCCGCGTACGCCCGCGCGCGCGAGCTGTACGCGCCGGGATCGATCGTCACCTACTCGCTCATGGCGCCCGAGGACGCGGAGCTCCTCTCGGCGCGCCTCGACGAGGCGCGGGCGACGCTCCTCGATCCCGCGGCGCGCGCCCGCTACGACGTCCGCATCGGCGCGCCGACGGACCCGATCCCGAGCCCGTGGCCGCCCGCGATCCCCCCCGTCATCCCCGCGCTCACGCTCGCGCCGGCCGCGCGCGACCGGGATGACGACGAGGACGAGGCCGACGCCGCACCGCCCGCCGCCGTCCCCGCCGAGCCTTCGCGGCCGGCCGCCTGGGCCACCGCGGAGGCGCCGCGTCCGGCGCCCATCCGGCTCGACCGCGAGGTGGCGCCCACGCGCACACCTCCGCCCGTGCGCGCCCCGCTGCCCGCCCTCACGCCCGCTCCCGGCGCGCCGCCCCCGCCCGCGCGCGAGGCCGGGATCCCGGATGCCACCGCCTGGACGGGAGAGGTGCTCCGCCAGATCCGGGAGGCGCGCGGGATCTCCCTCCAGCTCATCTCCGAGCGGACCAAGGTCACGCGGCACCACATCGAGAACATCGAGGCGGACCGCTACTCGCTCTTGCCCGCGGCCGTCTACCTGCGCGGCATCCTGCTCGGCATCGCGCGTGAGCTCAGGCTCGACGGGCAGAAGGTCGCGCGGTCGTACCTGGAGCGGATGGCCGCGGCGGCCGGGACGAGCGGGCCGGCGCCGCGGCGGTAGCGTCCCCGCGCGCGGGTCCGTTCGTTGACCGACACCTGCGCGTCACGTACGATCTGCGCCCATGCCGCTCATCGACTCCGCCGAGGCCGCGATGCGCCTGGCCCGGGCCATCTGCTCGGACGTGTCGCTCTACAACGAGGAGAAGATCGTCCGCGGGATCGAGCAGGATCGCTTCTTCGACGTGCTCGAGGACGAGCTGGAGGAGGGGCGTGAGCTCTACCGCTCCCGCGTCTCGCCCGACCTGTACGCGCGCACGAACTTCTACGACCGCGCGATCGTGGACGTGATCCTGCGCTCGAAGGGTCACGTGAAGTCGCGGATCTGGTAGCCCGGGAGCCCGCGCATCGATCGCCGGATCGTCCTCGTCCCCGTCGAGCTCGCCGGCACGCGCCTCGACGTCGCCCTCGCGCGACTGCTGCCGGAGCTCTCCCGCGCCCGCGTGCAGCGCCTCGTCGAGGACGGCCGCGTCCGGATGGGCGAGCGGGCCGCCAAGGCGGCGGCGCGGCTCCGCGGCGGCGAGACCCTCGAGGTGGAGGTGCCGCCCCCGGAGCCCTCGCACCTCGTCGCCCAGGACCTGCCGCTCGCCGTGCTGTACGAGGACCGGGATCTCCTCGTGATCGACAAGGCCGCCGGCATGGTGGTCCACCCGGCCCGCGGCACGCCGCACTCCACCGTCGTGAACGCGCTGCTGCACCGCCTCGCCCGCGAGCCTCGACCCGCAGCCGGCGAGGCGGGCTCCGCGAGCGGGCTCGACGAGGCGCGGCTCGGCCTCGTCCACCGGCTCGACAAGGACACCTCCGGGTGCCTCGTCGTCGCGAAGACCGAGGCCGCCCTCGCCGCGCTGCAGGCGCAGTTCAAGGGGAGGACCGTCGAGAAGCGCTACCTCGCGCTGTGCCACGGGACGCTCGCCCCGGTGGGACGGCTCGACACGCCCTACGGACGGCACCCGCGCGATCGCACCCGCTACACGGGCCGGGGGGCTGGCGCGCGGCGCGCGGTCACCGAGTGGCGCGTCCGCGAGGCGTTCGCGTCGGGCGCGACGCTCGCCGAGGTGACGCTCCACACCGGCCGGACGCATCAGATCCGCGTGCACCTCGCCGAGGCGGGGCACCCGCTGCTCGCGGACGCAGTCTACGGAGGCACGCGGCGCGAGGCGCGGCTCCCGCCGGAGCACCCGGTGCGCCTCGCCGCGGAGGCGATCGGGCGCCAGGCGCTCCACGCCGAGCACCTCGCGTTCGAGCATCCGCGCACCGGGCGGCGCCTCGCGATCGAGGCGCCCCTCCCGCAGGACCTCTCGCGCGCGCTCGCGGTGCTCCGCGCCGCCCCCGCTCCGCCGCCCCGGCGCCGCTGAGTCACGGCCCCGCCGCCGTCGGCGGAGCGCCCGAGGCGACGCGGCACTGCTGGGCGTAAGCGTCGAGCTTCCCCGCGAGCGCACGCCGCGCGAGCGCGGGCGCGCGCTCGGGGAGCGCGTCGATCGCGCGCTGCTGGACCGGCATCGCCGCCGCGCACTGGCCGAGGTCGGAGAGCACGGCCGCGTAGCCGGCCAGGATCGGCGGGCTCCAGGGGGCGAGCTGGACGGCGCGCCGCGCCACCGGGAGCGCCTCGCCGGACCGCCCCTGCGCGAGCAGCTCGGCGGCGAGGTTGTGCAGCGCCGCCGCGTTCGCGGGGGCGAGCTCGGAGGCGCGCCGGAAGGCGTCCTCCCGCTCGGCGGCGGCCGCTGGACCGGCGAGCGAGATGGCGAGGAAGGTCCAGGCGCGCGGATCGAGCGGGTGCGCCTCCACCGCCGACCGTGCGAGCCGGACCGGGTCCTCGCGCCAGAGCGCCGCGCGGTACTGGAGCGCGATGGGGTGAGCGGGGTCCTCGGTGAGCGTCTCCTCGACCTCGGCGCGCAGGGCGTCCAGCCGCTTCGCGGGACCGTGCTGCCACAGCGCGAGGCGGATCGCGTGCACCTCCGGTGAGGGGATGCGCTGCTCGAAGTAGCCGATCGCGACGGGCACGGCGAGCTCGCGGGTCTGCGCCTCGAGGCGCCCCCGCGCGTGCGCGGCGAGCGCCGCGTCGAGCGCCTCGAGCCCGCCGGGCCGCGCCGGATCGTGCTCGGGGAACGCCGCGCGCCAGGCCGCGTCGGGGGGCTCGCCCGCGGCGAGCCGCCGCTGGAGCTCGGTGAACGCGTCGGGCCGGGCGGAGGCGAGGTAGTGGACGAGGAGCCAGCTCGCCGCGTACCAGTCGAGCACGTCCCGCTCGCCCGCGGTCCCATCCCAGGCGAGGAGCGACCGCGCCGGCACCGGAGCGCGCCTCGCCCGCGCCAGCCGCGCCGCGGGAGGAGCGCCGAGCTCCAGCACGCCGCCGGGGACGTCCACGCCGAGCGACTCCATCGAGACCGCGATGCCCTCGGCGAACCAGCGCGGCTGACGCAGGAACGCGCCCGAGAGGAAGTGGTGCGCGATCTCGTGCGCGAGGAGGGCGCGCTGGTCGGGGCGGAGCTCGCCGGAGAGCACGATCCGCGGCGGCCCGCCCTCGCTGCGCAGGTAGTAGCCCTCGGCGCCGTCCGGCGCGAAGGCGGCGTACTCGGCCGCGTTCCGGAACGCGATGACCTCCACGCGTCCCGGCGCGGGCCGTGCCACGGGGAGCGCCGCGGCGACCGCCGCGCGCATCCGCTCGAACCGCTCGACGAGGAGTGCCGCCCGACCGGCGTCGAGATCGGTGCGCAGGACGAAGTGGTCGCTCGCGAGCTCGCGCCACTCGGCGCCGCCGCGATCGGGGCAGCGGAACGGTCGAGCTCCGCCCATGCACGCGCCGAGGAGCGAGCCGAGGACGACGAGCGCGCCGAGGCGCAGCACGGACGGATCGTAACGCCGTGCCGGGGGGCCGCCGCAAGGAGGGGCGGGCGGGCGCCATCCGCCTCGAAGGAGCCGAGCCCCGGGCGAGCCCTCCGGGCCTCAGCCCGGCACGCGCGCGCCGGGGGGCAATTCGGGCGGGGGATCCGCGGGCTCGAGCGGCTCGGGCGCGCGCCGCATGCCCTGCCCGCGCGGCGCGTCCCAGCCGCGGAACTGCACCTCCAGCCGCAGCATCAAGGCGTACTCCCGCTCGCGGCCCCGCTCGGGTGTCCACGGCCAGGACACCTCGGGCTCGACCTCGAAGAACAGCCAGCGGCGGTAGACGTCGGTGCGGAAGCGGGTGCTCGCGCTGTAGCGGTCCACGCTCGGACGACCTCGGGTCGTCCCCTCCATCCCCACGCCGATCGACATGGCGACGGTGGGCGAGAAGGCTCGCAGCGCGGCGAGCCCGCTCGACCACTCCACGCCGCGGCTGCGCTGGGTGAGCCGCCCGGAGCCCGAGAGCCGCAGCAGCGCGTAGCGCCGGATGCCGCGCTCCAGTGCCGCGTCGAGCGAGGTCCCGAGGTGCGTGTCGGTCCGCCAGAAGCCGCTCGTCGCGACGCGCGTCAGGAACAGCGGACCCACGGGGATGGCCCAGCGGAGCCGCGCGCGGACGAACCCGCCCGGCGGCAGCTGGAGCAGGAACCCGGCGCCGAGGTCGCCGTGCGCGAGGAGCCCCTCCCAGACCCGCACCCGCAGCTCCGCGCCTCCCGTCCCGACCGCGTCGGTGGGCTCCTCGCCCTCGGAGGGGAGGAGCGCGGAGATGGCGTCGCGCGTCTGCCCCTCGACGACGAAGCGAAGCCGGTCGAGCACGCGGTTCATGCCCGGCAGGCGCAGATCGGCCCGCAGCCCCACCGTGTAGCTCGGCGGATGGCCCCGCCGGAGCTTGAGCTCGTTGCGCCAGCGAACGAACGACAGCGATCGCTCGGCCTCGAGCTCGGTCTCGTCCGAGAAGAAGCGGTCGAAGACGATGACGGGCGCGAGCATGCGCTCCGCGATGAAGGCATGGCTCGCGTCGAGCCAGTTGTCCCCGCCGGCGGGCCGCTCGCCAGGGGCGCCGGGTCCCTCGTCGGGCTGCGGGGGAGGCGCCCCCGGAGCCTCGGGAGCCTCCTTCGGCGGCAGCCTCGGCATGAACCAGGCGTTCGGGGCCGCGGGCTCGACCTGCGGGAGCGGAGACTCGAGCGCGGCGGGCGGCGGTACGGCGGGCACGAGCGGCGCCGCCCGAGCGGGCTGCTGCCGTCCCGGGCGGGCGCTCGCCCCGACGGGCGCGAGCGCGAGCGACGCAAGGGCGAGGAGGGGGCGCAGGCGGCGCAGCACGGTCGCCTGCACGTTAACCCGCGCGGGCGCCGTCGGACAGTGGAACACCCGCGCGTCACCCGCTGCCGGCCCCGCGCCGTGCGCCGCCGGCAGCAGGGACCGACCGTCCTACAGGAACAGGCGCGCGTACACCGAGACGAAGCGCTCGTCGCCGCGGCTGCGGTTCTCGGTGAGGACGTCGCGGGCGCGAGGGAACCGATCGAGCGGGAGGTACCCGGACGCGGTCGCGTTGTCCTCGCCGACGAGGTTCGAGAACATCACGTCGGCTCCGACGGTGATGTTGTGCACCGGGGTGAGCTCGACCCCGGCGTTCACCGGCCCCGCGACCTTCCGGTCGAAGCTGGACTGCTCGTTCAGCGGGTAGTCCAGGCCGATGTTCCCGAAGGCCGCGAGCCCCGGGAAGAGCTGGAGCTGGAGCCCGAGCGCGCCAGCGATGGCGTCCTTGAACGCCACGTCGCTGCGCTTGTTGAGGAACGACGTCCAGTCGGCGGCCGCGAGCAGCGCGAGGTTCGGGCCGAGGGTGGTCTTGTACTGGAGCCCCACCGCGCCCGTCCAGACGACGTCGCTGAACTCGAACGCCTGCACGCGGGCCTCGACCGCGGCCTGGTTGGAGGCGCCCGCCCGCAGCAGCCCGAGCCGGATGCGGCCTCCGACGTCGTCGTAGACCTTCCGGCAGTCGTTGCCGCTCTCGCCGAAGCACAGGCCGGTGGAGTGGAAGACGCCGACCTGGAGATCATCGGTCACGCCGAAGTCGAGGCTGGCGGGGATGCTCCAGTCCGGAACCCTGCCGTCGTTCGTGTTCGAGATCTCGATGCGGACCGGGACGCCGAGCTCGATGAGCCCGCGGGAGAGGGTGAGCGGCTGACGCACGAGCTCCTGCGTCGGATAGGAGTCCTTCGCGTACCGGGTGCCCGCTCCCTCGTCGAGCTGCGCGCGCGCGGGCGAGGCGGCGGCGAGCAGTACGACGACCCAGGCGACGACGAGGCGGAGAATCGCGTTCGGCTTCACGGCGTGCTCCCTTCTCCAAGGGTGACTGTCGACGGCCGTTCTATGAGGCGGCGGCGGCCGCGCTCGCAACGCCATCGAGTCGCACCCCGGCGGGCCCCGTCGAGCTGCCGTCACGGATCGTGACGCCCCGGCGGAGCCGATCGGAGCGAGCCCCCGCGCGGCTGCGCCTCGAGTCGGCGCATGACGCCCCGGGCTCGCAGAGAGCTCGCGTCGAGCTCGAAGCCCGCCTCTCGGAGCGCACGCTCCGTCTCCCGGTTCGGATGGCAGCCGCCCGTGATCACCGTCCACGCGGGCTGCACGCGATCCTGGATCGCGCCGATGAGGTGACCGCCGCGGACGTGCTCGATGGCGCGCAGCGTCCCTCCCGGCGCGAGCACGCGGCGCGCCTCGCCGAGCGCCAGGGGGACGTCGCGGACGCTGCACAGCACGAGGCCGGAGAGCACGGTGTCGAACGCGCCGTCGCGGAACGGCAGCGCCTCGGCGCGGGCGAGCACGAGCGGCACGTGCGGCGCTCTGCTGCGGGCCCGGGCGAGGTTCGCGCGGTGGGGATCGACCGCGACGGCGGCGCCGCGAGGCAGGAGGGGCAGGTTCCGGCCAGTGCCGGTGCCGAGATCGAGCGTCCGGCCGCGGGCGCCGCCGGCGAGCCACTCACGCCACCGGCCGAGCCGGCCGCGCTCGAGGAGGGCGAGGCCGAGATCGTACAGCCAGGGGATCTGCTCGAGGCCTCGCATCACGGCTCCTTCCCGCCGCGCGGCGGCGTCAGTCGAGGTAGCCCTGCGCCTGGAGCCGGAAGAGCTGGGCATAGCGGCCGCCGCGCGCCACGAGCTCACGGTGCGTGCCGAGCTCCTCGAGCCGTCCGCCGTGGAGCACGGCGATCCGGTCCGCGATGCGGACCGTGGAGAACCGGTGCGAGATGACGATGGCGGTCCGGTCCGCCGAGAGCTCCTTGAAGCGCTGGAACAGCTCGTGCTCGGCCTCGGCGTCGATGGCGGCGGTCGGCTCGTCGAGCACGAGGACCTCGGCGTCCTCGCGCATGAAGGCGCGCGCCACCGCGAGCTTCTGCCACTGGCCGGAGGAGATCTCGTGGCCGGACTCGAACCAGCCGCCGAGGACGGTGTCGTAGCCGTCCGGCAGCGCCTCCACCAGCGCGGCGGCGCCGCCCCGCCGGGCCGCCTCGGAGACCCGGGCGCGGTCCCCGACGAAGGCGGGGTTGCCGAGGCCGATGTTCTCCGCGGCGGTGAACTGATAGCGCACGAAGTCCTGGAACACGGCGCCGATCCGCTGGCGCAGATCGGCGGGGTCCATGTCGCGCAGGTCCACCCCGCCGTAGCGGATCTCGCCCTCGGTCGGATCGTAGAGCCGGAGGAGCAGCTTCACGAGCGTGCTCTTGCCCGCTCCGTTCTCGCCCACGAGCCCGAGCTTCTCGCCCGGCGCGAGCGTGAGGGAGAGATCGCGGAGCGCCCACCCCGTCTTCCCCGGATAGCGGAACGAGACGCCGCGGAGCTCGATCTCGGCCGGACGCCCGCGGGGCGGGCTGCGGGGCGGGCGGGTGCGCGGCTCCTCGCCGCCGGTGGGGATGTCGAGGTAGCCGAACAGGTTCGACATGAAGAGGGCGTCCTCGTACATGCCGCCCACGCCGGAGAGGACCGCCTGCACGGCCCCCTGGCCCTGCCGGAACACCGCGATGTAGAGCGTGAGGTCGCCGAGGGAGATGTCGCCGCGCGCCGCGCGCCCGGCCATGAGGGCGTACATCGCGTAGAACGCGAGGAGCGAGAGGAGGCCGAAGACCATCCCCGCGCGGAGCCGGCGGATCGCCAGCAGGCGGTCCTCGTCGAAGAACTTCCGGAACAGCGCGCGGTAGCGGCCCAGCACGAGCGGCCCGAGGCCGTAGAGCTTCACCTCCTTCACGTGGCTGTCGCGGGTGAGGATCCACTCCAGGTAGTTGAGCCGGCGGCCCTCCGGCGCGCGCCAGGTCCAGAGCCGGAAGGACTCCCCCGAGAGGCGCGCCTCCGCCAGGAAGGCCGGCACCGAGGCGGCGACGATGACGAGGACGCTCGCGGGGGAGAGGCGCAGGAGGAGGCCGGAGAGCGCGACGAGGGTGACCGTGTTCTGCCCGATCGCGAACGCCTGCATCACGAGCGAGAGGGGCCGGGAGGAGGCCTCGCGCCGGGCGTTCTGCATCCGGTCGTAGACGTCGGCGTCCTCGAAGTGCCTGAGCTCGAGCTCGAGCGCCTTTTCGAGGATCCGCTCGTTGATCCGGTTGCCGAGCGCGCCGCGCAGGAGCTCGCGCCGAAGGGCGAGGAGGCGGCCGGCCGCCATTTGCACCGACATGAGCCCGAGCTCGAGGGCGACGAGCCACAGCACCCGCTCCCGGTCCTGCGCGAGGCCGCCGCGGGCGGCGGCGACGACGCCGTCGACGATGAGCTTCCCGATCCAGGCGATGCCCGCGGGCAAGAGCGCCAGCACCACGGTGAGCGCGGCCACGAGCAGCGCGCCGCGGCGGTCGGCCTCCCACACGAGCCGCATCGTCCCAGGCACCTGCCGGAACACGACGCGCATTCCCTGCAGCCGCTCGCGGAGCGCCTCGCCGGCGCCGCGCGGAGGCTGCGGGGGCAGGGGGTGGGAACGGGCGGCGGGCACGGCGCCCGCTATAACGCACGCGGCGCTCCAGATCGATGTCACACGCGCTCGATTTCTCGGGCGCGCTGTCGTAGATCAGCGGGCGATGAACATCCCGGAACATCGGAGCGACGCGACGACGGCGATGGCGCCTGCGGATTGGTCCATCGACCGCGCGATGCAGTACTACAACGTGGGCGGGTGGGGCGCCGGGTTCTTCTCCGTGAACGAGAAGGGCCACGTGGTCGTCCACCCCATGGGCCAGCCGGGCCCGGTCATCGACCTCATGGACGTGGTCGAGGACATCCGCGAGCGGAAGATCGGCTTCCCGTGCGTGGTCCGCTTCCAGGACGTGCTCCGCGCGCGCGTGAAGCAGATCAACGAGGCGTTCGCGAAGGCGACGGCCGAGATGGGGTACGGCGGCCGCTACTTCGGCGTCTACCCGATCAAGGTGAACCAGATGCGCGAGGTGGTCGAGGAGATCCTCGACGCCGGCGCCCCGTACAACTACGGCCTCGAGGCGGGCTCGAAGGGCGAGCTGCTCGTGGTGCTCGGGATGAACACCAACCCCGAGGCGCTCACCATCTGCAACGGGTACAAGGACGAGCAGTTCCTCCGGCTGGCGCTGCTCGGCCGCAAGCTCGGCCGGAAGGTCATCGTCGTCATCGAGAAGCTCTCCGAGCTGCCCCAGCTCCTCAAGCTCGGGGAGGAGATGGGCGTCGAGCCGATGATCGGGCTCCGCTCGAAGCTCACCACCCGCGGCACCGGGAAGTGGGAGGGCTCGTCCGGCGACTTCGCCAAGTTCGGCCTCACCGTGCCCGAGCTCATCCACGCGGTGCGGATCCTCAAGGAGGCGGGGAAGGAGCACTGCGCGAAGCTGCTCCACTTCCACGTCGGCTCGCAGCTCACCGAGATCCGGGTGGTGAAGGACGCGGTGAACGAGGGCGCCCGCGTCTACGCCAAGCTGCGGAAGATGGGGCTGCCCATCGAGTACTTCGACGTGGGCGGCGGGATGGGCGTGGACTACGTCGGCGTCCAGACCAACGGCAACGCGCAGCCCGGCACCATCGCCTCGACGGTCAACTACACGCTCGACGAGTACGTCGGCGACGTCGTCTACAACGTCCAGCGCGTCTGCGTGAACGAGGGCGTCCCCGAGCCGCACCTCGTGACGGAGTCCGGGCGCGCCATCACCGCGCACCACTCCTGCATCATCATGAACGTGTTCGGCCACATCGAGATCGGGTCGGCGGAGGAGATCGCCGCCGCCTCGGCGCCGAGGCCGGACGAGCCGAAGCTCGTGCGGGAGATGCGCGAGATCGTCTCCTCGATGACGCCGCGGAACCGCGCGGAGGCGTACCACGACGCGGCCGCCAAGAAGGAGGAGGCGCTCCAGATGTTCAAGCTCGGCATCCTCGGCCTCGAGGAGCGAGCGGTCGTGGAGAGCCTCTTCTGGAAGCTCGTGCGCGGGATCGCCGACCTGAACCGCGGCAAGAAGCGGCTCCCGCGCGAGACGCGCGACCTCGCCGACAAGATCGCCGACCAGTACATGGCGAACTTCTCGCTCTTCCAGAGCGCGCCGGATCACTGGGCGTTCGACCAGCTCTTCCCGATCGTGCCCCTGCACCGGATGGGCGAGGTGCCGACGAAGGACTGCACCATCGTCGACATCACCTGCGACTCCGACGGCAAGATCGACCGCTTCATCGAGAACGACGGCGTGGACGAGACGCTCTCGCTCCACGCGCTCAGGCCGGGCGATCCCTACTACCTCGGCATGTTCATGACCGGCGCCTACCAGGACATCATGGGCGACATGCACAACCTGTTCGGCCGGGTGAACGAGATCCACGTCTTCGTGGACGACGAGGATCCGGAGGACTTCTACATCGAGGAGGTCATCCCGGGAGACACCATCGAGAAGGTGCTCTCGCGCCTCCAGTACGAGCCCGCCGAGCTCTCGCGGCGCGTGAAGGGCGCGCTCGATGGCAAGGTGAAGGAGGGCGCGATCCGTCCGAAGGAGGGCGTGTCGCTCGCCGACTTCTACGAGGCGGTGATGAAGGGGTACACCTACCTCGGCGTCTGATCCCGCCCCCCGCGCCCCGCGGCGGGCGGTTGCGGAGCGCCGGCGGCCGCCGTTATCGAAGGGGAGTGGCCGAGCGTCCTCGCAAGCCCGGAGAGACCTTCGAGTCCTACGCCGAGCGGCTCATCCGCGAGGCCCAGGAGGAGGGCGCCTTCGAGCGGCTCTCCGGTGCGGGCAAGCCCCTGCCGCTCAGCGGCGGCGCGCTCCCGGAGGCGTGGTGGATCAAGGAGAAGCTCCGGCGCGAGAAGCTGTCGAGCCTCCCGGACTCGATCGCCATCCGCCACGAGGCGGAGGCGGTGCTCGCCGCCGTCGCGCGCGATCGCGACGAGCACCTCGCCCGCGAGCGGCTCGAGGCGCTGAACGCCAAGATCCGCCGCCTCAACGCGACCTTCGTCGGCTGGCCGCCGACCACGCTCGCGCCGCTCGACGTCGAGGAGGTGCTGCGGCGCTGGCGCGAGGGGCGGCTCGCCCCGTACGGCACCGCAGCGCCGTGACCACCGGTGTGGTCTTCCCCCACTGGGCCGCGCTCGAGGCGAGGGCCGGGGCCATGGTTCCGGCACCACTCACCCGAGGCGGCGCCCGCGCCGCCCTCCGCCGAGGAGCCGCGCATGTCCGGGGTCTACAAGAAGATCGAGATCGTCGGCACGTCCCCCACGAGCTTCGCGGAGGCGACGCGCGCGGCGATCGAGGAGGCCTCGAAGTCCATCCGGCACATGGCATGGTTCGAGGTCGTCGAGGAGCGCGGCGCCATCAAGGACGGCAAGGTCTCGGAGTTCCAGGTCACGCTGCGGGTCGGGTTCAAGCTGGAGTAGCGGCGGGCGGCAGGCCGTCCCGCCCGCGCTCATCGCTCGCCGAGCCCTGCGCCCGGGATCGCGGGTACGACTCGCGTCGCCGAGAACACGAGCGCCACGCCGACGAACCTGCCGGCCGTGACGTCGCCGGCCTGCGCCGCCGTCGCGCGGTCGTAGTGGAGCACCGACACGGCGAGCCCGACGCGGCGCATCCCGCCGGGCAGCGGCCCGTAGTGGAGCTGCCCCGTGGCGCCCCACAGCTCCGGCTGCGCGAGGGCCGGACGGAGACTCCAGCTGCACTGCGGGGCCACGTCGAGCTCCAGGCCGTAGACGAGCGGCACCCCGGCGATGAGCGCGACCCGCGCCCGCGTGGTGGGCTCGAGCTCCGGCCGTCCCGTGAGCTCGGCGATGCCCGTCGCGGCGAGCGACAGGTCGAGGTGCCGCGTTCGGACGGCCTGGGCCTTGACGCCGAGCTGCGCCGACAGCACCGACAGGCGCCCGTCGACCTCGAGGCGGGGCGCGATCCCGCGCGCCGCCCAGAGCTCGACGGGCACGACCGGCACCAGGGGCAGGACCACGCCGCCCGTGGGGTGCTCCTGCGGGACCTTGCGCTCGTGCCCGTAGCCCGAGAACCCGATCGCAGCGCCCAGGTCCCACTCGCCGGCGTCGAGCGTCCGGGCGCGCCCGAGCTCCATCTCCGCGGTGCAGCCGGAGAGGGCGACGGCGGCGGCGACGAGGGCGGCGGCGCGCGGGCAGGGCAGCAGGACGTTCACCTCGGGGCGATACGGCCGCGCCATTCTCCACGAGTGGAGGGCGAACGTCACGTCCCGGGTGATGGGGACCGGACGCCCATCTCGGCGTCCAGCCGGCGCGGCTCACTGCGCGTTCCGTTCACCCTCGGGCTCGGCGGACGGGGCGTCGGCGCTACGGGCCGCGGGCTTCTCGACCTCTGTCGGCGCGGGCTTCTCGACGTCGGTCGGCGCGGTCGCTCCCTTGTCGAGGATCTCGATGCGGTAGCCCTCCGTCTGTCCCTTCGACTCGTCGAGCGCCGCGCGCACGCGCTGCCCTTCCTTCAGGTCCTCGAACGTCGCCTTGAAGTCGTCCACCTTGATCTCGGCCTCCGGTGCGACGAGGACCTCGCGACGCTTGTCGCCCACCCGCAACGTGACGGTCCCGTCGTCGCGGCCCACCTCCTCGACCCGGCCCTCCACGGTGCGGCCGGCGTTCCCACTGCTCGCCCGCGTGCCCTGGGCGGTCCGGCAGCCTGCGGCGGCGAGGGCGAGCCCCAGGGCGATCGAGAGGTGCGTGCGCATGGCGGGTCCTTTCGAGGAAAGTGTGGTCCTCGTCCGCCGGGGATGGGAGCGCGCGGGCCCGCCGCGCGTCGCTTTCGCCTCGCACCGAGGGAGCGTCGGCTCCGCGAGCGGCTGGGCGTCCGCCCGCTCGCAGCGCGCGGCCGTCAGTCCTTCTGGCGCTTGAAGTAGAAGTGCGCGGTGCTGCCGTGGGCGAGCACTGCGACGAGCTCCCACCCGTTCGCGCCGAGCGCGTTCAGCTCGGCCTCGTCGAGCGTCGCCTCCTCGGCGAGGTCGCGTACCACGTGCTTGTAGTCCCACTTCGGCTCGACGTAGACGACGGGGGGCGCGACGTGTGCGCCGGGCGGTCGCGGGGGGTCTCGAGGAGAGGAGGGGGCCATCGCGTCACTCCGGCGGCAAAGGCCCGCGGATCCTCGTTGCAGGCCGAGAAGTCCTTACTCTTTCATCATTTTGCGCCCAGCGGCGCGTAGGGGCCCAAGAGGACGGGAGGCCAGCCTGCGCGCTCTCAGGACCGTTTCGCGGCGGGGGCAGGGTATCGCGCGTGCGGCGCCCGCGAGGTGCGAGGCGCCTACACTCGCGGGCGCAGGTGGGCGGGTGTCCTTCCACGGGGCCGAAGGATTGCTCCCCTGGCGTCCCTGACCGTCGGAGAATGCGCACCCGAAGTCATTGAACCGCAGGTGTATTGCGGGAGGGGCGCGACACATGTCGAGACGGACGGGTGGCGTGACGGCGCTGGTCATCCTGGCGTTGCTCGCGGCGGCATGCAGCGGCGGCGGCGGCGGCGGCGCGGGGCCCGGCGGAGGCGTGACCGTCACCCTCGACACAGACCACTTCACGATGCGGGGTGACGAGGGCACGTCGCTCTCGGCCACCGTGACCGCGAGCGTCTCCGGGCAGACGAGCGCCAGCATCCGCGTGAGCGCCGTGGACCAGGGCGAGGCGATCGCCGGCGCGCAGGTCGAGGTGATGGAGACGCAGGCGCGTCTCTGGATCTCCTCGAAGTCCTCCCTCGCGCCCGGGACCTACGCGGGCACGCTGGCGGTGAACGTTTGCTACGACGCAGGGTGCAGCTCTCCGGTGCGGGGGTCGCCGTTCCGGCTGCAGTACACGGTCGAGGTCCTGCCCATCCTGAAGGTCGCGCCCGACCAGGTGGCGCTGTCGGCGGTGAGCGGCTCGCCCGCCAGCGCCCCGGTCGCGGTGCAGCTGCCGTACGGTGCGACCAGCTTCCGCGTGTCGGGCCTTCCTTCCTGGCTGCGCGTCGCGGACGAGACCGCGTCGGGCTTCACGCTCGTCGCCGCCAGCGTTCCGGCGGGCGCCTACGACGCCTATCTCTACGTCGCGGCCGGTGGCTCGCAGCGCACGCTCCGGGTGACCTACTCGGTCACGGAGGCGCCCGGAGGAAGACACGACCTGTCCCTGGACACGAGCTCGCTGGCGCTCACCACGACGGAGGGCGCCGACGCGTCCGCGCACGTGGGCGTCACGCCCCCGAGCTGGAACCCGCCGCTGACGACGAGCGTGAGCTACGGCTCCGGCGCGAGCGGATGGCTCGGCGTGACCCCCACGGACGGGGGCCTCGACCTCCGCGCCGACGCCGGCGCCCTGTCCCAGGGGAGCTACACGGCCTGGCTTTACGTCAGGGGCGACGGCTTCACCACCGGCCGGTCGGTCACCGTGACGCTCACCGTCGGACCGGGCCTGCTGAAGCCGCAGGATCAGGCGCTGACCCTCACAGCGACCTCGGTCCCCGCGGACCTGCTGGGCAGCGTGCCCGTGACGATGGCCGGCGGCCCCGCTCGCGCCTGGACCGCCGCGACCGACGCCGCCTGGCTCACGCTCGATGCCGGCACCGGCTGGACGGGGACGCCGCTCGGCTTCCGCGTCACGCCCGAGGCACTGCAGTCCGTCGAGAACGGCAGCACGCAGGTGGCGACGGTCCGCGTGGCCGCCGATCCCCCGAGCATCACCCCCGTCCAGTTCAAGGTCACCCTCAGCAAGCGGCTCCCGGAGGTGCGCTCGCTCGGGCCCGGGGTCATCCTCGCCGGCCGGGCGCATCGCGTCCTCGCGCGCGGCGTGGGGTTCGACGGGCTCGCCGACGTCGCGGCGGGGATCACGGTGGAGGGACTCACCGGCGTGGGCGTCACGCGCGTCAGCGACACCGAGGTGGCGCTCGACGTGCCCGCCGCGCCGGCCGGCGAATACGCGATCAGCGCGTCGAACGCCCTCGGATCGCCCACGGCGGCGGCGGCGCTGCACGTCGTCGATGCGCCCACGCTGGCCTACGCGCGGGTGCAGACCTCGGGCCGCAAGCGTCAGCTCATCTACGATCCGCGGCATCAGGCGCTGTGGGCCTCGATGCCGGGCGTGGCGGTGCGCGTCGGTTACGCGGGGGGCGCGTGGACGGCGGCGAGTCAGGCGATCGCCGACCTGCGCGACCTGGCGCTCACTCCCGATGCTGGCGCGGTGATCGCCGTCTCCTGGTCGGGCAAGCTCCGCTTGCTCGATCCGGTCACGCTGACGGAGCAGGCGACCTACGACCGCGGCGGCGCGCTCGGTCCGGCCTCCCTGCGCCCGGACGGCGTCGCGGTGACGAACGACGGCCGCGTCTGGCTGCCGTTCGGTGACACGGGCATCGACGACCTCGGGTTCTTCGACCTGGCGCGCCGGACGTTCTCGAACACGGGCCTGAATTTCTACGAAGGGCCATGGCTCGCGGTGAGCGGCAACGGCGAGCGCCTCATGGTCGACGGTCGAACCGGCCGCATGCACCTCGACGGCGCCGACGGCACGCTGAAGGACGGCGGCTTCTACTTCGAGGGAAACTTCGGCATCGACGAGGTAGGCAGCCGATTCGTGACCGTCAGCTACAGCGAGGCCGCGCTCTGGGACGCCTCCTTCGCCTTCGTGGGGCGACTCTGGCTGCCGGATTCCTACACGAAGTACACGGGAGGCACGACCATCGCCGCCACCGTGTCGCCGGACGGAAGCCGCGCGTACGTGCTGAGCTACAGCATCGGGAGCCTCGACCTGCCGAGGGTCTGGGTGTTCGACTCGACCGCGGCCGTGAGCGGCGACCCGCCGCTGCTGGGGTACTTCCAGCTCCCCGAGTACCCGACGGTGCGGAGCGGCTTCACCATTCAGAGCCGCGAGGCCGTGATGGCGATGACCCCGGACGCGACCACGCTCTTCATCGCGGGTGACGACGCGGTCATGGTCGTCCCGGTGCCGTCGACGCTGACCGCTCCGTGACGGGCGCGTCCGCGCCGCCGGGTGCTCATTTGTGACGCCGCGCGCTGCGGCCGCGCAGGCCGAAACCGTGGGGCGTCCCGCGGCGGGGCACTAGGGTCCAAGGATGAGCGCTCGAACAGAAGCGGGCTCGCCGCGGACCGATCCGGCCGTCCCTGGCCGGATCGGCCCGGACGACCCGCGCTACGCCGACCTGGCCCACCGCGGATTCAACAGGCGCTTCCGCGGGAAACCCGACTACGTGCGGCTGGTCGGCTCGACCGAGCAGGTGGTCCAGGCGGTTCAGGAGGCGGTGCGGGAGGACCTGCGGGTGGCGGTCCGCAGCGGAGGCCACTGCCTGGAGGGGCTCGTCGCCGATCCGGCCGTGCGGGTGCTCATCGACACCTCCCTCATGACCGGCGTCGCCTACGACCCGGAGATGTCCGCCTTCGTGGTGGAGGCGGGGACCACGCTGGGCGAGCTGTACCGGAAGCTGTTCCTCGGCTGGGGAGTGACCGTCCCCGCCGGCGAGAGCCCGGACATCGGCGTGGGCGGGCACGTGCTGGGAGGCGCCTTCGGCTTCCTGTGCAGGGAGCATGGGCTCGCGGCGGACCACCTGTACGCTGTCGAGGTCGTGACGGTGGACGAGGCCGGTACCGCCCGCAGCGTGGTGGCGACGCGGGAACCCTCCGATCCCAACCGCGAGCTCTGGTGGGCGCACACCGGCGGCGGGGGCGGCAACTTCGGCATCGTCACGCGCTACTGGTTCAGGTCGCCGGGCGCTCGCGGGACCGACCCTGCCTCGCTGTTGCCGCCTGCGCCGGCGTCGATCCGGACGTTCCGGGTGGGGTGGAGCTGGGACGAGCTCGACGAGCGGGCGTTCGCGAGGCTCCTGCGCAATCACGGGGAGTGGTGCGAGCGCAACGCGGGCGCGGACGCTCCCGGCGCCAAGCTGTTCAGCATCCTCTTCCTCAACCGTCGCCAGACCGGCAAGGTCGAGCTGCGCGGGCTCTCCACCGCCGGTCCCGACGCCGAACGGCTCTGTCACGAGCACCTCGATGCCCTGAACCAGGGAGTGGGCGCGGCCTGCACCCGCCAGCTCGAGACGAGCACCTGGCTGCGCTTCGCCCTGAACCCTTTCCCCGAGCTGTTCCGCGCGCCGGGCGCCGAGAACGCCAGCTTCAAGATGAAGGACGCCTTCCTGCGCAGGCGCTTCACGGATCGGCAGATCGAGGTCGCCCACCACTTCCTCACCCGGACCGACGTGGACGTGCCCGGCGGCATGCTCGGCCTCGCGACCTACGGCGGGAAGGTCAACACCGTGGCGCCCGACGCGACCGCCTCGGCGCAGCGCGACTCGATCCTCACCACCTCCTGCAACGCGGGCTGGATGGATCCGAGCGAGGCGGAGCGCAACCTGGGCTGGGTTCGCGCGCTCTACCGGGAGCTCTTCGCCGACACCGGCGGCGTGCCCGCGCCCGGCGAGGCGAGCGACGGCGCGTTCATCAACCATCCGGACGCGGACCTCGCCGATCCGCGGTGGAACACCTCCGGCGTCCCGTGGCACACGCTCTACTACAAGGACAACTACCCGCGGCTGCAGCGCGTCAAGGCGCGCTGGGATCCTCGCGACGTGTTCCGGCACGCGCTGTCGGTCCGGCTGCCGTGATGCGTCACGCCTGCTTCGCGGACTCGGCCACCGCCCCGAGCAGCGTGGCGACGGGCACGTCGTCGCCGACGCTCCGTCCAACGTGCGCCAGGACGATCCGCCCCGTCCGATCGAGCACGAAGTCGGCGGGCATCTGGGTCTCACGACCCTCGAACCGGCGGTGGCGCTTTCCGGCTCGCGTGGCCCGAACCAGCGCGAGCATGGAACGCGGGTGGAGGTACCCGCTCAGGCTCGCGCCCACGCCGAACGCGTCGTAAAGGACGGCGCCGGGGTCGGCCACGGCCAGGAACCCCGGCCGCCATTCGGCCATGGCAGCCTGGAGCCGCGCCGGCGCGGATTGAAACACCATCCAGACCGCACATGAGAGCGCCTGGAATTCAGGCATTGCCGCCGCGATGCGGCCGACGTGGAGCTGACACACCGGGCAGCCCGCATGACGCGTGAACGACACCACGACAGGGCCACGGGGCACCTGGCACTGCAGCCTCGACCCGTCCAGCGCCTCCAGCACCACCGCCGGCGCACGGTCTCCGACGCGAAGCTTCACGGCCGGACCCTCCGAATGGGAGACGACACTACGAGAAAAGTAGCAGGTCCGCATCGAGAGGGCGGGCCACTCGCTCACGGAGGCGCGCCGGCACGGCCTGATCGTCTTGCGCTGCGCGGGCTCGGCTCAGGAGGGATGCGGCAAGTGATCTGACGCGCGTGGCGTCACCCCCGGACGACTGCGCGCCTTCGCCGCGGTCGTACCCGGAGGACCATCGGGGGAGGCGAAGAAACGTGTCGGACTCCGGGTGAACGCAGTACGGTTGCCGACGCCATGGAATCCACGAGAGCGGAGCCCGCACGACCAGGAGGCCTCGGTCCGAGCGTGGCCGTGCCCCCGCACCTACCGCTGGTGCTGTTCGTCATCTTTGCGCTCGAGTGCTTCATCGTGCTTCACACGATCGCGCCGGTGACCGCGCCGTGGGCAACGCTCGTCCTCGGGGGATTGGCGACCAGCGCGATCGCCGTCCTCAACCCGCTCGCGGTGAAGACTCCGAAGCCGTGGGTACTCGCATGGTCCGTGGCCGAGGTGGCCGGCGTGGTGTTCGGTGAGGCGATCGCTTACTTCATGGCCGTTCCGTGGGAGCTGAGCTGGATCTGCTTCACGCGAAGCCAGCACCACGTCGAAGCCACGATGGTCCTGCGTCTCGTCGCCATCGGGCTCGCGACGGCCGCGTGGCGCATGACCCGACGCTCCGAGGGCGCATGGCCGAGCACGGCGTCACGCGGGCGGGCTCCGTACGCAGGTGGCCTGGCGCTGGGTCTCATGGCCGCGCTCCTGGTCGCGATCGTACCCGCCGTCTTCCCGGTCATCACGGGGCATCGTCCATCGCTCGAGGTCGAGGCCGAATCGCGGGCGGCAGCGCAGCTCGGACCGGATTACGCGGGCTACCGTTATCTCGTGCGCCGCCTCGACCAGGTCTTCCGCCGGAACGTGAGCGTCACCATCGAGGCGTCGGTGATCGCGTACGACGCCGAGCTCGGCGACCTGCACGACGTGACGGTGACCTGGAAGGAGCCCTGGGACTGAGCTCGCTCCCCGGAGCGCTCAGAACGACTCAAGGCGTTCCCCGCCACCGTTCTTCGCGAACGTCTCGGCGTGCCGCTCCTCCGCGCCCGTCGCGACGGCGCTCCATGGGCCGACGGTTCCCTGACCGCGACTGCTCGCGGTACCATGGCGGACGACCTCATGAGCGAGCTCTCCTCCACCATCGTCGGCACGGCGCCGGCCGTGGACGTCGGCACCACGCTCGGCAGCTACGAGCTCGTGGCCGTGCTGGGCAGGGGAGCCATGGGGTGCGTCTACCGCGCGCGCCACATCCGGCTCGGGCGGGAAGTCGCCATCAAGGTCCTGAACCCGGAGTACGTGGCGCGGCCCGATGTCGTCGAGCGCTTCTTCCGCGAGGCGCGGGTCGTGAACGACATCGACCACGAGCACATCGTCGAGGTCACCGACTTCGTCGAGGCGCCCGGGCTCGCGTACCTCGTGATGGAGCTGCTCGAAGGCACGAGCCTGCGCGAGCTGATGGCCCAGCGCGGCCGGAAGTACCCGCCGCTGAGTCGGATTCTCCGGATCGTGACGCAGGTGTGCGAGGCGCTCGAGGCTGCGCACGAGAAGGGGGTCGTCCACCGCGATCTCAAGCCGGACAACATCTTCGTCGTGGAGAGGGACGGCGCCGACTTCGTGAAGGTGCTCGACTTCGGGGTCGCGAAGCTGCGCGATCCCGTCGACAACGCCGCCACCTCGGCCGGGATGGTCCTGGGGACGCCGCACTACATGGCGCCGGAGCAGGCGCTGGGGAGGGACGTCGATCGACGCGCCGACATCTGGGCAGCGGGCGTCGTCCTGTACGAGCTGCTCTCGGGCAGCGTGCCGTTCACCGCACCGAGCTTCGTCGAGCTTGCGATCTTCATCCGTGAGCAGCCCCAGAAGGCGCTGCCGCGGCGGACGCCGCGCGGCGAACGCATCCCGGCCTGGCTCGGGGCGGTCCTCACGAAGACCCTCGAGAAGCGCCCGGATGATCGCTTCGAGTCGATGTCGGCCCTCGCCAGGGCGCTGCACGCGCCGCGCCGTCGCCGCTCGATCGTACGCCCGCGCCGCCTCCTCGCTGCGGTCGCCTCGGCGGCCGTCGTGGCGACCGGCGCTGTCGTCGCCCTGCGGTTCGGCGTCCCGCGGAACCTCGGCGCAGCGCTCGAGCCCGGCCGAAGGCTGGTGCGGGAGCTCGCGTCGGCGGCTCCAGCGGTCCCGTCGCCGTCGTCCGACGCGACCGGGACCCCGATCTCGCCCGCGATCCCGAGCCCGACCGCGAGTCCGAGCGGGACGTCATCCGCGACCTCGACCTCGTCCGCGCCGGCGGCATCGCCGCGTCCGGGGACGTCGGCCTCGGCCGCGCCGACGACATCGCAGCGTCCGGCGCCGTCGACCTCGGTCGCGCCGGCGGCATCGCCGCGTCCGACGACCTCGCGGGCGACGCCTCCCTCGCGTCCGGCGACGTCGACCCCGGCCGCGCCGGCGACATCGCAGCGTCCGGCGACGACCTCGCGGGCGACGTCTCCCTCGCGCACGACGTCCGCTTCCGGACCGCAGCAGCGGGGATCCGTCGAGCTTCTCATTCGCTCGTCACCGCCCGGCGCGTCCGTCGTCCGGCTCGACACAGGGCAACGCCTGGGGAAGACACCGCTTCGAGTGAACGTCGCCCGCAAGGCGGCGGAGGTCTGGCTGCGGTTGACCCTCGACGGCTACAAGCAGGTGAAGTTCGCCGTCGATCTCCGCAGGGACAACACGGCCAACGTCGCGCTCCACGGCGTGGCGAAGAAGCCGAAGGTGGCGCGGCGTCGTCGCTGACGGCTGCGTTTCCTGCAGCGATCCGAGTGGAGCTGCCCGAGGACGAGCCGGGCTGCGCCTCGCCGTGAGCGCGCGTGCGGTGCGGGCTCGCCCGATGAGCGCGTGCGCCGAAAACGAATCGAGAAAACGGCAGAGCAGGGGAATCGAACCCCCCAACAGCGCCTCTCAGCACCATCCACCGGTTTTGAAGACCGGGCCCGGCACCAGCCTAGGACGCTCTGCCGCGCAAGGGTTTATGCGCAGCGCCCGGCACCGTCAAGCGGCGGCACCGCGGCGAAGCGCGCGGGCGCCGCGGAGCATGAGGCCTCTGTCCCGCGAGCGGGCCTACTTCGACGCCTTCGACACACGCGACGGGCGGTCGCCGGCGAGGGGCGCGCCGTGCTCGTCGCCCCAGGGCGACAGGCGGGTCGCGGCGGTGCGCTCGTGCGGCATGGCGGCGCGCGGCGAGCGGAAGTACTGCATCGGCGAGTAGAAGACCAGGTTCGACGCGCGGCTCGTGTAGATGCAGGCGTAGTTCTCGATCTGCTCGGCGAAGCGCGAGTTCTCGTGGCCCTCCTTGAAGGTGAGCCCCCAGTACGGGTTGAAGCCCTCCTCGACCGCGCGCTCCAGCTCGCGCACGCGATCGTCCGCGTCCCGGCGCGCGCGGCGGAGCACCTCGAGCTCGGCCTTGTCGCGCCGCCGCGTCGCCTCGAGCCGCTCGCGCTCCGCAGGATCGCCCACGCGATCGAGGCGCCGGTCGAGCGCGTTCAGGGCCGAGCGGTGCACCGCGACCTCGTCCTCGATGCGGACGCGCAGGGCCTCGAGCCGCGCCATCTCGGCGAGCGCGTCCTGGTTCTTCTCGAGCCAGGCGAGCTCGGCCTCGAGCTCCTCGACGACCATGCAGGTGCGCCAGAGGGAGCTCTTCTTCGAGCGCAGGATGTCGCCGTAGATGTGGTCGCCGACGTAGAGGATCCGGTCCCCGCCGATGCCGATGAGCCGCTCCAGCGTGGGGAGATCGCCCCCCTCGTACCAGCGACCGCGCTCGATGGAGGTTGCCTCGCCGGCGCGCGCGCCGTCCGGCGCGAGCGCGTACAGCGGCCGGCGCTCGGAGAAGAAGGCGGGCTTCGCCGCGCCGGTCACCACCGCGTCGAAGTAGTTCCGCCAGCTCGGGTACTCGGGGAGGACGTCGTCGAGGACGTAGGACATCACGGCGTCGGTGTAGTCCCAGAGCGAGTTCGTGAGGAGGAAGAGCTTCTTCCCGCCGGAGCGGAGCTTGTGGAGCGCGGGGCCGAGCTCGGCGTCCTTCACGAGGTAGCGCGGGAGGTCCTTCTTCACCTCCGCCTTGAGCGTGCCGTCGCGGTGCACCGTGTCGATGGACTCGCGGATGTCCTGCCAGAGCTTCTCGTAGTCGATCGTCTGCCCCTCGCCCTCGAGGTGCTCGATGATCCCGGCGAACAGGCTCGCCTCGGGCAGCGCGAAGAGCGTGTCGATCCAGGCGAAGCGCGGGGAGGAGAGGTGGACCTTCTCGTCGCGGTAGAGGCGGCGGAGCTCCTCGTGCGGCAGGGGGCGGCGCCCGTGGTAGCAGCGGCCCACGTGGTTGTGCCGGTCCATCTTGAAGATGTTGCCGTGCAGCTTGTCCATCACGAGCCCGCGGATGACGAAGGCGGGGTCGTACTGGAGGACGCCGAGCTGCTGCGGGTAGCCGCGCGCGGAGATCATGCGCGCGAGCGTCATCCCGAACGCGAGCTCCTCGAGCCGCTGCAGGTGGTACATCGCGAGCGTGTAGTCCATGTCGAAGCCGACGGCCTCGATCTTGTCCATCCGGAGGTTCCGGTTGACGAAGACCTGGCGTGCGCGCGGCACCTCGCGGTGACCGACGTGCGGCGTGGTGAGCAGCGACAGGAGCTCGGGCGCCTCGTACGCGCGCCCTGCGGTCGGTGTGGCGGGCGCGGCGTGCCCGACGGCGCCGGCCGGGACGCCCCCTCTGGCGGTTGGCATGTCGGAGGCCGTGATAACCCGCCCGGCGCACCGGCTCAACGATCGTGCGGGCGGATGCTCGCGGCGCCGAGGCGGCGGGCGGCAGGCCCGCCGGGAAAGTTGACCGGGGTGGCGTGCGTGGCACGCTCGCGCGCACCGTGCCGAGGCGCCTCACCCTCACCGAGCTCGCCGCCCGCATCGAGCAGCTCGAGGATCGCATCGCCCGGCTCGAGGCCGGACGCGCTCCCCCGGGCGATGGGCGCGCCGCGCGCGTGAAGCGCACCCGCGAGGTGAAGCGCTGCCCGGGCTGCGGCCTCCCGCTGCGGCGGCGCGCCGGGCGCTGCGCGAGCTGCGGGCGGCCGCTCGACTCGCTCTAGCCGCTCGAGGCTACTCGTCCGCGACCATCCGTGACGCCGGAACGCCGAGCGCCCGCGCGATGGCGACCACGGTGGTGTAGGGCGGGTTGCGGCCGCCGCGCTCGATGAGGCTCACGTACGCGACCGACAGGTCGAGCGCCTCGGCGAGCGCCTCCTGCGTGAGGCCGCGGCTGCGGCGCTCCTCTCGTACGCGCTCTCCGAGCCGCCGCAGCTCTTCGCGGCGGGGGTCACGCTGTGGCTTGTTCTTGCTGGCCATGCTCCGCGCGCTCTCCTGGGTGGAGGGAATACTAACGACTCGGCCTAGCGAAAAGGACCGACTCCTTTAGGGCGAGATGGCCCTCGCGATCCACGGACCATGCGTCCAGCCTCCACACGAGGGGGGTGCGGCGCCTTCCCGGCGGGGGCTCCACTCACAGCAACATCCGAGAATCGCCCCGCTTCCCCGGCCGCGCGCATGGACGCTGAGTCGCCCCGCGGCTATGTTCGCGCGCGCACATGGCGACCCCTCCCGCGCACACGGGCGTCCTCGACCTCGATCAGGTGAGGGCGCACACGCTCCCGAACGGCCTCCGCGTCCGGCTCCTGCAGGACCGGAGCGCGCCGACGCTCAGCTATTACACGTTCTTCCAGGTCGGCTCGCGCAACGAGCGGCTCGGCACGACCGGCATCAGCCACCTCTTCGAGCACATGATGTTCAACGGGGCGGCCAAGTACGGGCCGAAGGAGTTCGACCGCGTCCTCGAGTCGCGCGGCGGTCACTCGAACGCCTACACCTCGAACGACGTCACCGCGTACTACGAGGACTTCGCGCCCGACGCGCTCGAGACCGTCATCGACCTCGAGGCGGACCGGATGCGCTCGCTCCGGCTCACGACCGACTCGCTGGAGCAGGAGCGCGAGGTCGTGAAGGAGGAGCGCCGGCTGCGCACGGAGAACTCGATCTTCGGGCTCATGGAGGAGCAGCTCGAGTCGCTCGTCTTCCTCGCGCACCCGTACCGCTGGCCGGTGATCGGCTGGATGGACGACATCGAGCGGATCACCCGCGACGACTGCGAGGCGTTCTTCCGGACCTACTACGCCCCGAACAACGCGGCGGTGTACGTCGTCGGCGACATGGACCCCGACGCGACGCTCGCGCTGCTCGAGCGCCACTACGCGGACATCCCCGCCGGCCCGCGGCCCGCCCCGGTCCCGCAGGGCGAGCCGCCCCAGCGCGGCGAGCGCCGAGCCGTCGTGCGCTATCCGGCGCAGGCGCCCGCGCTCCTCGCCGGCTGGCGCGGGCCCGCGGCCCGCAGCCCGGACTCGGCCGCGCTCGACGTCCTGCAGGTGTGCCTCGCCGTGGGCGAGTCCTCGCGGCTCCGCCGCCGCCTCGTGCAGGACGAGGAGGTCGCGGTGTCGGTGTCGATCGGCTGGGGCTGGCGCATCGACCCGGGGGTGTTCCTCGCCTTCGCGGAGCTCACGCCCAAGGTGAAGAGCGCCCGGGCGGAGGCGATGCTCTGGGAGGAGCTCGATCGCGCCGCGTCGAAGGGGGTCTCGAGCGCGGAGGTGCGCCGGGCGCAGGCGCTGCTCCGCAGCTCGGTCCTTCACGAGCTCGCGACGCACCACGGGGTCGCGCACGCGCTCGGGCAGGCCGAGGCGCTCCTCGGCGACTGGCGCGAGGCGGGACGCGCGCTCGAGCACTACGCGGCGGTCGGCCCGCGCGACGTCAAGCGGGTGGCCGCCGAGTACCTGGATCCCTCCCGGCGGAGCGTCGTCGCGCTCGATCCCGAGGTGCAGCGGTGAGCGCCCCCATCGCCCTGCCGCCCATCCACCGCGAGACCCTGCCGAGCGGGCTCTCCGTCGTCGTCGCCCAGCGGCCGGGGGTGCCCCTCGCGGCGGTGCGGCTCGTGCTCCGCGGCGGCTCGTCGCTCGACCCCGCGCGTCGCAGCGGCCTCGCCCACCTCGTCGCCCTGGCCGCTCGGCGCGGGACGCGGCGCCGCACCGGTCCCGAGATCGACCTCGCCGTCGAGTCGCTCGGCGCGGAGCTCGGCGCGGGCGTGGACGAGGACGCGACCTACTTCGGCCTCTCGGCGCCGGTCGAGGAGCTCCCGCGCTGCATGGACATCCTCGCCGACGTGGCGACCCACCCCGTGTTCCCGCCTGCCGAGGTGAAGCGGCTGAAGCGGCGCGAGGTCGCGGCGCTCGCCCATGACCTCGACGAGCCGTCGGTGGTCGCCGATCGCGCGATGCTCTCCGCCGCCTTCGGCGATCACCCCTACGGCCACTCGCCCGAGGGGCGCGTCCGCGATCTCACCCAGGCCACCCGGGCCGACGTGGCTGGCTTCCACGCGCGCCACTACAGGCCCTCCGAGGCGATCCTCGTGGTCGTCGGCAAGGTTGAGCTCGCGGAGGTGCTCGCGCTCGTGCGGCGGCGCTTCGGCGCCTGGCGCGGGCCCGAGGGCGCGGAGCCGCCGGTGCGCGCGCCGGCGCCGCCGGAGACGCGGGTGCTGGTGGTGGACAAGCCGGACGTCACGCAGTCGCAGGTGCGCATCGCCTCCGCGGGGTTCCCGCGCAAGAGCCCGGACTACGTCCCCGGGATCGTGGCGAGCGCCCTGCTCGGCGGGGGCTTCACCTCGCGTCTCATGGAGGCGATCCGCGTGAACCGCGGCCTCTCCTACGGGGTGCGCAGCCGGTTCGCGACGAGCGCGTCGGGCGGAGTCTTCTTCATCTCCACCTTCACGAAGGTCGAGACCACCGGCGAGATCGTGCAGGTGGCGCTCGACGAGACGGCGCGCTTCAGCGAGGAGGGGCCGGCGGCCGAGGAGCTGGAGCGCACGAAGAGCTACCTCTGCGGCCTCTTTCCGCTCTCCCTCGAGACGCACGACCAGCTCGCGGAGAAGCTCGCGGATCTCGCGCTCTTCGATCTCCCGGACGACGACATCCGGCTGTTCCGGGATCGCGTCCGCGCGATCGGGGCGGACGAGTGCCGCCTCGCGGCCCGCCGCTACTTCCCGCTCGAGCGGCGGGTGGTGGTGGCCGTCGGCCCGGCGAAGGCGATCGCCCCGGCGCTGGAGCGGTTCGGGCCGGTGTCGGTCGTCCCCGCGAGGAAGATGGTGTGAGCGGTGAAGGAGGAGGGATCCGCGTCCTCCACTCGGACGCGGCGCTGCTCGCGGTGGACAAGCCGGCCGGGCGCATCGTCATCCCCGGCCGCGGCGGCGACGAGCGCAGCCTGCGCGAGGAGCTGGAGGCCGAGCACGGGAGGCTCTGGGTCGTGCACCGGCTCGATCGCGGCACGACCGGCGTGCTCGTCTTCCCGCGCACCGCCGAGGCGCACCGCGCCCTGAACCTCGCGTTCGACCGGGGCGAGCCGCGCAAGCGCTACGTCGCGCTCGTGCGCGGTACGCCGCCCGAGGAGGCGCGCCTCGACGCGGCCATCGCGCCGGCGCGCCGGGGACGGATGCGCCCCGCCCGGCCGGGCGACGCCCGCGGCAAGGCCGCGCTGACGGTGGTCCGGCTGCTCGAGGCCTTCCCGCCGAGGCCCTGGGCGGGCGGCGCGCTCGCGCTCGCGGAGGCGCTGCCGGAGACCGGGCGCACGCACCAGATCCGGGTTCACCTCATGCACGCCGGCTTCCCGCTCGCGGTGGACCCGGACTACGGCGACGAGGGCCCGCTCCTCGGGCCGGACGCGCGGCTGCTCCTCGCGCGGACCCCGCTCCACGCGGCGCGGCTCGAGCTCCGCCACCCCGCGACCGGCGCCCCGCTCGTGCTCGAGGCGCCGCTGCCCGACGACATGGCCGGGGCGATCGCGGCGCTGCGGGCGGGGTGAGGCCGCGGGCTATGCCCGCCCGTGGACGAGCAGCTTCACGTCCGAGCGGAACGTGACCTCGATCTTGCCGGCGTCGCGGATGGCCGAGACGAAGCCGCGGCCGAACGTGGGGTGGTCCACCACGTCGTTCACGAGGTAGGTGCGCTTCGGCGAGTAGGGCTGCGCGGTGGAGAGGTCCTTGCCGGCGAGGAGGTCCTCGAAGGCGACGACCGCCGCCTTCTCTCGCGCCGGGCGCTCCGCCCGCGCGCCCGCGGGGCGAGGGGCCGGGCGGCCGGGGGGATCGCGGTAGCGGTGCACGCCGTGGCAGGTGTTGCACTCGACCTTCACCGGCCTGCCCGACACCACCGCGTGCACGGTGTGCGCGAGCATGAGCTGGCACTTCGTGCAGAACGCATCGACCTCGCCGCCGACCTTGACCATGGGGCGCGCGAGTATAGCGATGGGCCGCCGGCCCGCAACCCGCCTCCGGGAAAGCGGCGCAGCGCTCGCCGCCATGCGATAGTGCGCGCCGATGGAACGCCTGAAGGCCGCCCTCGAGGACTTCGGCCGGATGCTCCTCTTCGCGGTCGAGATGGTCGCGTGGATCTTCCGGCCGCCGTTCCGGCCCGAGCTCGTGCTCGCCCAGATGGCGTTCATCGGGGTGGGCTCCGCCTTCATCGTCGGCGTCACCGGCACCTTCTCCGGGATGGTGTTCGCGCTGCAGATGAACTTCGCGATGAAGCAGTTCGCCGCCGAGGGCTACGTCGGGGGCTCGGTCGCCTTCTCCCTCGCCCGCGAGCTCTCGCCCGTGTTCACCGCGCTCATGGTCACCGGCCGCGCGGGCAGCGCCATCGCGACCGAGCTCGGCACCATGCGCGTCACCGAGCAGCTCGACGCCATGGAGTCGATGGCGGTGAACCCGATCCAGTACCTGGTCGTGCCGCGGGTGATCGCGTCCCTGCTCATGTTCCCGGTGCTCACCATGCTCTTCAACGCGCTCGGCTACGCCGGCGGGTTCGTGATGGGCGTGTACGTCGCGCGGATCCCCATCGGTCCGTACCTCGCCCACACCCAGGAGTTCATGAACGTGAGCGACATCCTCCACGGCCTGCTCAAGGCGGTGGTGTTCGGGCTCATCGTCTCGGTCATCACCACCTGGCGCGGCTACGCCGCGACCGGCGGCGCGAAGGGAGTGGGGGAGGGGACGACCCGCGGCGTCGTCGCGAGCTCCATCTTCATCCTGCTCGCCGACTACGCGATCACCTTCGTCTCGGTGGGGACCTGAGCCGTGATCGAGGTCCGCGATCTCTGGAAGTCGTTCGGCGACAACCACGTCCTGAAGGGGATCACGCTCACCATCCCCGAGGGGCAGACGTACGTGGTCCTCGGCGGCTCCGGGTCCGGCAAGACCGTGCTCATGAAACACGTCATCGGGCTGCTCAAGCCCGACCGCGGCTCGGTGCACGTCGGCGGGCGCGAGATCTCCGCCCTCCACGGGAAGGCGCTCACCGAGGCGCGCCAGCTCTTCGGGATGGTGTTCCAGGGCGCCGCGCTCTTCGACTCGATGACGGTGTACGAGAACGTGGCCTTCCCGCTCACGGAGAAGCGGCGCGGGGAGCGGGTCCACCCGGACGAGGTGCGCCGACGGGTGATCGAGAAGCTGCGCGTCGTCGATCTCGGCGAGGAGGTCCTCCCGCGCTGGCCGTCCGAGCTGTCCGGCGGCATGCGCAAGCGCGTGGCGCTCGCGCGCGCGCTCGTCTCCGACCCGCAGGTGGTGCTCTACGACGAGCCGACCACCGGCCTCGACCCCATCACCACCGACTACGTGGACGGCATGATCCTCAACGCGAAGCGGGCGCTCGGGATCACGAGCATGGTCATCTCCCATGACATCGCGAGCGCCTTCAAGGTGGCCGACCGCCTCGCGGTGCTCTACGATGGGCATCTCGCCGCCGAGGGGACCCCCGCAGAGGTGCGGGAGAGTAAGGACCCATACGTGCAGCGGTTCCTCTCGATGTGGTTCGAGAAGCAGGCCTCCGAGGACCGATCCGCTTGAAGCCGGGAGTCAACAGGGCGCTCGCCGTGGGCATCCTCGCCGCCGTCACCGGCGTCGCGTTCCTCGTCGCGCTCACCTTCTTCCGCAAGGGCGGCTTCTCCGACCGTGACAGCTACGTCGTGTACGCGTACTTCCGCGACGCGACCGGCCTCACCTGGAAGAGCCGCGTGCAGATCGCCGGCATCCAGATCGGCGAGGTGGACGGGATCCGGCTGGAGGGCGCCCGCGCGCGCCTCGAGATCCGGGTCAAGAACGACATCGAGCTGCACGCCGACGCGTGCCTCACGAAGACCTACCCCTCGGCCCTGCTCCCCGACGCCATCCTCGAGGCGACGCCGGGCACCGAGGCGACGCCGCTCCTCCGGGACCTCCCCGAGGAGAAGCGCGAGATCGCGTGCGCGCGGGCGGCGGCCACGACCCAGGAGCTCATGGACGCCATGGCGAAGATCGCCATCGACGTCCAGGCCATCACCGGCGACCTCGCGAAGACGGTCAACGGCAACCAGGGGAGCCTGCGCGAGATCATCGAGAACCTCGCCCGCATCACCCGCGAGGTGGACCAGGTCGTCGCCGAGAACGGTCAGACGCTCGCGCAGATCCTCCAGAACACGCGCGACTTCACGGGCGACATCTCCGAGATCGCCGGCCGCGACAAGGACCGGATCCACAACATCGCGCGCAACGTCGAGGATCTCACCGCGCGCCTCAACACGGTCCTCGCGAGCGTCCAGGACATCATCGACCCGCAGGGCGCCGGCCGCGGCGTGCCGGGAGCCCGGGGTGAGCCGGGCGCGCCGGGCACGCCGGGCACGCCGGGGGTCGCTGGAGCGCCGGGGGCGGCGGGCGCTCCGGGCGCTCCGGGCGGGACGCTGCTCACCCCCGAGCAGCGCGCGGTCGCGCAGGCGGAGATCGGCGGCGTGCGCCAGGCCGTGGACCGCCTGAACGGGAGCCTCGGCAAGCTCGACTCGATGCTCGACAAGGTCAACGAGGGGAAGAGCCCGGCGGGCAAGCTCCTCGTGGACGAGCGCCTGGGCCGCAAGATGGGCGAAGCGGTCGAGGGGGTCAGCGACTACGTCGACCGGCTCGTGAAGCTGCAGGTGCAGCTCCAGCTCCGCTCGGAGTGGCTGCTCAACCAGACCGTCTCCGAGGGGCGCCCGGGCTCCAAGATCTACTTCGGCGCGCGGCTCATGCCGCGGCCCGACAAGTACTACCTCATCGAGCTGGTCTCCGACCCACGCGGCGTGAACACCGTGACGACCGAGACGATCACCACCCGGCCGCCGGGCTCGAACGTCGAGAGCACGACGCTCGTCACGCGCACGCTGAACGAGGAGAAGCTCTCGGTGTCGCTGGAGCTCGCGAAGCGCTACGGGCCCGTCACCTTCCGCGCCGGCATCATCGAGGGCTCCGGCGGCGTCGGCTCGGACCTGCACCTCCTCCAGGACGCGCTGCAGCTGTCGGTGAACATGTACCAGTTCTCCCGACCCGGCCGCTCCGTGTACCCGCGCGCCAAGATCTGGGCGAACTACCACTTCTTCCAGCACTTCTACGTCACGAGCGGCGTCGACGACTTCCTGAACCAGTGGGAGACCGGCAAGTACCCCGGCGGCCGGAGCTTCAACGTCGGCACCGACGTCTTCTTCGGCGGCGGGCTCTACTTCACGGACGACGACATCAAGACGCTCCTCGGCGCCGGGCTCGGCAGCGCGGCGAGCGCGGCGCCCTAAACGACCGCCGCGAGCGGCTTCGCCGCTTCCGCGGCGTCGCCCCGGCGGGCTCGCGTCGCTCGCCTGTTCGCGAATCATGGCGGCCGTTTAGGCGCCGCTTCCCCTCAGCGGCCCGGCACCTGGCGCTCGAGCCACGCCTCGCCGCCGCGGCCGTCGCGCAGGACGACCCACATCGTGAACGGCCCCGCGGGCGCCTCGAACTCCACCGCGTCGCCCGTGGCGTTCCCCACCCCCGTGAACTCCGGGAACCGGCCCGCGGTCACGTACCACTGCCAGTCGAGCGACTCGAAGAACCCCATGCGCGTCCCGTCGGGCGCGCACTGATAGTAAGGCGGGTCCGCCGCGCCCGGGTCCGCCCGGGCGCAGAGCACGCCCCGCCCCTCCGGGAAGGACGCGGCGCAGAGGCCGTCCCCCCCGCACGCCGCCCCGCCGCACGCGGAGGCGTCCTGGCACGGCACCAGGACCGGCACGCCCTCGCCGCACGGCACGTCCTCGGTCGGTACCCGGCGGACCGTCAGCGGCACCGGGTTCGAGTTCGTGACGTAGGCGCCGGCGAGGTCGGTCCCCGCGATCTCGCTCCCGGGCGTGAGCCGGACGCGCTTCACCGCCACCTCGCGCTCCGCGCCCGCGTCCGCGACGACCAGCACCGGGAGCTCGAGGTAGAGCCGGCAGGCGAGCGCGGGCTCCGCCTCGGCGCGCGCGATGAGCCGGTCGAACGCGCCGGCGACCTCCGGCACCTGCACCTCGATCGCGCTGCCCTCGCCGAGCGCGATCACTCCCGGCGCGGCGAGGAGCCGATCCACGTCGCGCAGCGCCTCCGGGTCGAGGCAGGGCGGGAGCGCCTCCGTGCCGTCGGGGATGCAGGTCGCCCAGCGGATGCGCAGCGGCGCGCGGCCGAGCGGGTTCGCGACGAGCGCGGTGAGCCGCACGGTGTCGCCCAGCCGGGCGTCGGCCGCGAGGCTCCCCGCCACCTGCGAGCGGACCGCGAGGATGCGCAGGTCGGCGACGAGGTACTGCGGCGGGAAGCCGGTGTTGCAGGCGGAGAGGGCGAGCGCGGCGGCCGCGGCGAGCCTTGAGAAGGGCATCGGGGTCACCATTCGGCGCGCAGCCCGAGGGCAGGCAGGACGGGGACGGAGGGGATCGCCACCGTCTCCGAGCAGTCGTAGCTCGGGAAGCGGAACTCGGCGTTCTCGCGGTTCGTGACGTTCTGCACGTCGACGTACACGGACATCATCCAGGAGCGGAACACGAAGCGCTTGTCGAGTCGAGCGTCCGCCTGGAAGAACCCCGGCAGGCGTCGGGAGTACCGGCTCGGGCCGGGGATGCACTGGTAGCGCCCCGAGTCGGCGTCGTACACGCTGCCCTCGAACGGCGTGTAGGGATTGCCGCTCACGCCGCGCACGCGCGTGCCGAGGATCCAGTCGCCGCGCAGCCGGTAGGAGAGCACGAGCGCGAGGATGTGGCGCTGGTCGAGCGGGAAGGGGTGCCACTCCGGGTACGACGGCATGGTCGGGTCGTCGCGGCGATCCGAGCGCGACCACGTGTACGAGAGCCAGCCGAACAGGCCCCGCGCGAGCTCGCGGCGGAGCAGCACCTCGATCCCGAGCGCCCGGCCTCGGCCGCCGTTCGAGAGCTGCTCGAGGTTGCCGGCGGCGTCGGTGGCCCGCGTAGGCACGACGAGATCCCGGAGCCGCTTGTAGAAGCCGGTGAGCTCGAGGCGCGCCGACCACGGCAGCGCCTGGCGGGCGCCCAGCGAGAGGTGGAGCCCGTGCTGCGCGCCGAGGTTCGGGTTGCCGAAGGTCTCGGTCAGATCCTGCACCTGGGGCGCGGAGCCGAACAGCCCGGCCGCCGCGGTGAGCGTCGTGCCCTCGCGGAGGTCGTAGAACGCCGAGAGGCGCGGATCGAGCCACGTCTTGCGCCCGCGCAGCCGCGAGTCGCCGTCGAGCCGCACCCCCGCGACGAGCCGCAGCCGCGCCGTGGCGCGGAGGTCCGCCTCGACGTAGCCGGCCGGCGCGAGCCAGGAGCCGCGCGTGCTCTCGCCGACGGTCGCCTCGGGCCGCTCCTGGCCCTGCTGGTCGATCGAGCCGGGGGCGTTCATGGGCGGCGCGTAGATGGAGTAGTCGAACGACCGGAGGATGGCGTCGACGCCGGCCTCCAGGGTGAGCCGCTCCGAGACGCGCCAGGTGAGGGCGTCGCGCAGGGTGAGCGAGCGGAGCTCGGAGAGGACGCCGAAGTTCGAGGACTGCAGCACGTCGAAGCTGTCGCGCCCCAGCGCGACGACGAGATCGTTGCGCGCCGGCCCGATCGCCCGCCGCCAGCGCGCGCCGACCCGGTGGAAGACCGTGGAGAGGTAGAAGGTGGGCCGGCCGGACGACTCGCCGCGGTCGACGAACTCGAGCTTGTCGTCCGAGCCGTAGCCGAGGAGCGACAGGGTGCCGCCCAGGAGCGGGTGCGAGTACTTCGCCTGATAGTCCCAGTACCGCGGCGCGACGCGGAGCTCGCTCGCGGTGTCCGGGGCCACGCGCGGCAGGACGACGGCGAGGACGGCGTCCACCCAGCTGCGCCGGACGGCGAGGAACCCGGTCCCGCCCGCGACCGGCCCCTCGAGCTCCACGCGACCGTCGAACACGTCGAGCTGCGCCGAGCCGTGGAAGGCGTCGCGCCCCTCGCGCGTGCGCAGGTCGACGGTGCCGCCCAGCGCGCGGCCGTAGCGCGTCGCGAAGTTGCCGGGGAGGAACTCGAGGGACTCGATCACGTCGGAGGAGACGACCGAGGTGATGCCGCCGAAGTGGAAGAGCAGGGGGACCGGGATGCCGTCGAGGTAGACGTTCGTCTCGGTGGGCTCCGAGCCGCGCACCACGAGCAGCCCGATCCCGAACGGGCTGCGCGCCACGCCCGGCAGGTTCTGGAGGACCTTGAGCGTGTCGCCCTGCGTCCCGGCGATGGTCCGGATCTCCTCGACCTCGAGCGTGTGGACGCTCACCTCGCGCCGCGGCCGCTCGCCGCGCACCACCGCCTCGTAGGGATCGTAGCTCCGGCGCGAGAGCCGGTACTCCACCTCCAGGCGCTTCCCGGCCTCGATCGTCTCCGTGACGGTGAAGGTCTCGTGCTCCGGCGAGACGATGCGCACCGGGGCCGGGCCGGGCGCGACGCCGCGCACCGAGAAGCGGCCGTCCGCGTCCGTCTCGGTCGCGACGCCCCCCACGTCGATCGAGGCGCCCGCGACAGGGGTGCGGGTCCCGCGCTCGATGACGCGGCCGGCGAGCACCACGGGCGACTCGGCCGGCGGGGGCGGCGTCGCGCGCCGGAGGACGAAGTCGTAGCGGTAGGCGATCTCGACCGGCGCGGGCTTGCCGTCGATCTCGGCGGGCCGGAAGCGGAACTGCTGCACGGCGTGCAGCGCCGCGGGGGCGAAGCCCGGGTGCGGCCCGGGGTCGACCACCACCGCCTGGTGCACCTCGCCGTGCACGTCGATGACGATCGAGAGCTCCACCGAGCCCTCGATCCCGGCGGCCTCGGCGTCGGGCGGGTACTCGGCGGGGACGAACGCGATGAGCTCGGGCGCGCGCGTGAGCACGCCCGCCTCGGGGGCCTCCTCGGGGGCCGGCGCCGTCCGGGCCGCGGACGGGAAGGCCGCGAGGACCGCTCCGAGGAGTAGCGCGTGAATCCTCATCGAGGCGCGTGGATCTTACGGTCTGGCGCCGAGGGGCGCCTATACTTTCCAGGCCCATGCGGAACTGGCTGAAGCTCCTCATCGTCGCGGTCACCGCCGTCGTCGTCACGCAGCTCCTGCTGCGCGGAGCGGGGTCGTCCCGCGGCTCCGGCGAGCTCGCGCCGCCGCTGGTCCTGCCCGACCTGCAGGGGCGTCCGGTCGACGTCGCCGCGCTGCGCGGGAAGGTGGTCGCGGTGAACTTCTGGGCCACCTGGTGCGGACCCTGCCGGGAGGAGATCCCCCAGTTCGCAGAGGTCTGGCGCGCGCACCGCGGCCGCTGCTTCGAGATCCTGGGCGTCGCGGAGGAGTCCGCGCGCGAGGACGTCCTGCGCGCCGCGCCCCAGATCCCGTATCCGATCCTGGTGGACGAGCGCGCCCAGGCGCTCGAGCCGTGGAGCGTGCGGGGCTACCCGCGCACCTACGTCCTCGACGCGGAGGGGAAGGTGCGGCACGTCTTCGAGGGCGGGATGGCGGGCGCCGAGCTCGAGGAGGCGATCCGTCCGCTCCTGCCGGCGAGCTGTCCGGGCTCTTGAGTGCGCTGGCCCGGGCGACCGACGCCGCGAGGGCGGGCGGCCGGGCGGGCACGGATCGAGATGCACGGCGCCCGGCGCTCGCGGTAGATCTCGGGCGTGCCGCGCGCCTGCCCGATCTGTGGAAAGCCCGTCCTACCTCGCACCGAGAACCGCGCGTTCCCGTTCTGCTCGGCCCGCTGCCGGCTGCTGGATCTCGGCAAGTGGCTCGGCGAGGACTACCGCATCCCCGGGCCGCGTCCCGGCGACGGCGTCGAGGCGCCGGAGTCGCCGCAGGAGCCCGAGGGGGACGACGCGTGAAGCCGGTGCTCTACCTCGTCCGCGCCCTGCCGGGCGGGGAGCTCGCGCCGCTGCGCGAGCTCTTCGACATCCGCGGCGGCGCGCCTCGCCCGCCGCCCCGCGAGCGGCTCGTCGAGGAGGCACGCGACGCGGTGGTGCTCGTGCCGACCTACCTCGACCGCGTGGACGCCGCCCTCCTGGACGCGCTCCCGGCGCTCCGGCACGTCGCCTCCTACGGCGTGGGCGTCAACCACCTCGACCTCGAGGCCTGCCGCCGGCGCGGCGTGCTCGTCACGAACACGCCCGGGGTCGTGACCGACGCCACCGCCGACCAGGCCATGGCGCTGCTCCTCGCGGCCGCGCGCCGCGTCGTCGAGGCGGACCGGATCGTCCGGTCCGGCGGCTGGACCGAGGCCGACCCGAGCTGGATGCTCGGGACCGAGGTGACCGGCAAGACGGTCGGCGTCATCGGCTTCGGCCGCATCGGCCAGGCGTTCGCTCGCCGCGCGCGCGGGTTCGAGCTGCGCGTGCTCTACGCGAGCCCCCGCGAGGCCGGCGTCCCGTGGGCGGAGCGCGTCTCGCTCGACCGGCTGCTCGCGGAGAGCGACTTCGTCTCCCTCCACGTGCCGCTCACGCCGGACTCCCGCGAGCTCCTCTCGCGCGAGCGCATCGCGCGCCTCAAGCCCGGCGCCATCGTCGTGAACACCGCGCGTGGCGGCGTGCTCGACGACGCTGCGCTCGCCGAGGCGCTCGCCGCCGGCCGGGTGGGGGCGGCGGGGATCGACGTCTTCCCGGACGAGCCGCGCGTGCCCGAGGCGTACCTGCGCCTGCCGAACGTCGTGCTCACCCCCCACCTCGGCTCCGGAACGCGCGAGACGCGCGCGGCGATGGCACGGCGGGTCCTCGAGGACGTGGCCCGCGTCGCGCGCGGCGATCCGCCGCTGTACCCGGTGCCCTGATGGTCGCGGCCGGGAGGAGCGAGACTTCGGCCCCTGGCCGGGGTGCCGCCCGCGTGGTATCACCGCCCACCCGCGGCGCCGCCGGAGTGACCGGAGGGCAGCACGCGTCGCGCTCGCGGCGCAGCCGCGCCTGGGAGGAGCTCGCGTGAGACGCATCGTGCAGGCGCTCGTGGGGATCGCGATCTCCGGGGCGGCGCTCTGGCTCACGCTGCGCGGCAAGGACGTGGCCGCGATCGCGCAGGAGATCCGCGTCGCGGACTACCGTTACCTCGCGCCGTACGTGCTCATCCTCGTCGGCATCCACCTCGCCCGGACGGTGCGCTGGGGGCTCCTGCTCGAGCCGGTCGCGAAGCTGCCCTTCTCGAAGCTCAACGCCGTGTCGGCGGTCGGGTTCATGGCGCTCGTGGTGCTGCCGTTCCGGCTCGGCGAGTTCGCCCGCCCATACCTCGTCGCCGAGCGCCCGCGCCTCCGCGTCTCGTCCGCGCTCTCCTCGGTCGTGGTCGAGCGCGTGGTGGACGGGGTGTTCACCGGCCTCCTGCTCGTCGTGTCGCTCCTCGCCGTGCCGGACGGCACGCCCGGCGTGCGGCTCCTCAGGACGGCCGGCGTGGTCGTGTCGCTCGCGTTCCTCGCGCTGCTCGCGTTCCTCGTCGGCGCCTACCGGAACCGCGTGCTCGCGGTGCGCTTCTCCGAGGCGCTCCTCCGGCCGTTCTCGCCCCGCCTCGCGGCGCGCGCGTCCGGGATGCTCGACGCGTTCATCCACGGGCTGCGGCTCGTGCCGAGCCGGCGCAAGCTCGCGCTCTTCCTCCTGCTGACCGCCGGCTACTGGGGCCTGAACGCCTGGGGGATGGCGCTCCTCGCCCGCGGGTTCGGGTTCCAGCTCGGCGCCGTCGAGGCCTGCACGATCCTCGGCGTCCTCGTCGTCGGCGTCATGATTCCCGCCGGCCCCGGGATGATCGGCACGTTCCAGGGCGCGATCGTCCTCGGGCTCTCGCTCTTCGCGTCACGCGAGGCGGTGGCCACGCGCGGCGTCGCGTTCGCGAACGTGATCTGGGCGGTGCAGCTCGCGCAGCAGGTCGCGCTCGGGCTCTTCTTCCTCTTCTCGCGCCACATCCAGCTCGGGCGACTCTTCGCCGCGCCGGGCGCGATCGAGACGGGCCTCGAGGCCGAGGAGGCGGAGTACCGCGGCGAGCCCGGAGCGGCCTCGCGGGACTAGGCGATCGCGGCGGCGACCTGCTCGCGCGCGACCTTCACCCGCTCGAGCACCTCGGACAGCTCGCCGAGGAACGACGCGTCCACTGCGGCGTCGATCTCCTCCACGAGCTCGTCGATGAGGGAGGGCGACTCGTCGTCGAAGGGAAAGAGCTCCAGCATCACATCTCCTCCTCGAGCCAGCGGAGCAGGGCTTCCTTGATGCGGTCGGCCGGGCGCCGCGGAGGTCGTGGCGCCTGACGGGGTGGGTTCTCGGGGACCTTGAGCGGAAGCTCGCGCGGGGTGAACTCCTGCGTCCGCGTCGAGATCGAAGCCTGGGACGACTGCACCTTCCCCATCCGAAATCCTCCGATATCGCCCAGCCGTATCCGTGTACCACGGGGAAGGCCGCGAGCAAGAATCCAGGCTCGCAGCCCAGGCGTGGGTCGGACGACGGAGGTGGTTATCACACCCGTCTGACGTTGTCTGTCCGGACCGAGGTCACCGCGCGCGGGCGGCGCCGGCGCCTGCTGCGACCCCCGGCGCGCGCTCACGCGCAGCCTCGCCCGTCGGCTTCCTCGGCGGCGCGCCCTGGATCGCGCGCTTCGCCGTCACCGCCCCTGCCGACCACCGCGTGCCGTTCACCGTGGGTGCGCTGCTCACCCTGCGTGTCGGTCTCGAGCAGCGCGCGAGGTGTTCGACGGTAGGCGCGCTGCTCATTGATATCGCATCCACTTTGAGCAAAGCTGCCGAGCATGACGCGCACTCACCGTCGCGCACGTGCTCTGCTTACCGGCACCGCGCTGGTCACCTCCCTTCTCGCCCCGCGGAACGCAACCGCATGCTCATCGAGCGACCCCGGGTGCTGGGGTCGGCTGGCTCCCGCGGAAGGCGAGACGATCCCGGCGAACGCCCCTGCGCTCACCATGCGTGCCATCGGTGGCGGCGTGACGGTCCACCGCGCCGATGGGTCGCCGGTGCCGGCAGATCACGAGACCTCGCTCGACGGCTACTCCCTGGTGGTGCGACCGCACTCACCGTGGATTGCGGGCGAACGCTACACCGTGCGGCTCAGCTCGATGTGCTCGTCCGGACCGGGGCCGTGCCGGGAGTCCTCGTTCACGGCGACAGCCGCTGCGGCGGTTCCCGAGCGAATCGACGGCTTCTCGCTCGCCAACACCGGACACGGGAACGTGAAGGCAGGGGATCCCGGGCAGTGTGCGCAGGAAATCACGGCCGCGTGGGCCGCGTTTCGACTCGAGCCCGGAACCCTGTCGCCGTGGCTGCGCGTCACCGCCTGGGAGCTGTCGGTGGACGGGATGCGATGGGCAATCGAGGAGGCAGGAGCCGTAGGAGCCGATGGGCTCCTCGAGCCCGGCTCGAGCTACACCCCCGTGGAGCGCCGTCGAATTCTCCTCGTGCATGCGAGCTGCGGCGGGTTGACGAGTGCGGACCGCGGCCTGACGACCGGACGCCATTCCGCCGTGCTCTCCGCGCAGATTGCTGGCGGAGCGAAGATCGTCTCACCCATCGTGGACTTCGAGCTCGCCTGCAACGGGGGCATCGAAGATCCTCCGCCGGTAGTGGGCGCCGCGCGGCCGCTGCTCGATTCAGCGCCGCTGTGCGCAGAAAACGTATCCACCGGTGGAGACACGGGCGGCGCCACGCCCGGCACTGCGACGGATCCCGTCCGCTCCACAAGCGGCTGCTCCAGCGCCGGCGGCACGCCGGCCGTTTGGATGCTGCTCGCACTCGGAGTGATCGCGCTCGGTCGGGGCTCTCGACACGCACCGGCCTTCGTGAAGGCTCGCCGCCCGCCAGTCACGCCGCGGACCGGCGGCGACGATGAGCACGCGTCGAGTGTCGGCGATTCGGGGACTTGCTGAGGACGCGCGTCGACGCTCATTCAAATCGCGGCTGATCGACCGAGCCCGTGGCACGACGCGCAGGCCGCCGGTCCCGGCTTCCACGTTGGGGTCTGTCCCCGACTCACCCCGGGAAAAACAGAGGCCGCCTCGGAAGGCGGCCTTGGAGGAGTGGTGAGGGAGAGAATCGAACTCTCGACCTAGGGATTATGAGACCCTCGCTCTAGCCGACTGAGCTACCTCACCGAGAGGCTTTCGAGAACGCGGGTTTATAGGGCCTCGCGCGCGAGCGGTCAAGCGTGTACGGCGGGCGGGGAGAGGCTGCGGAACGGCGGCGAGGCCGCGCCACCTGTTACCATCCGGGGCATGCGCCCTCTCGCCATCCTGACGCTCCTCGCCGCCAGTGCCTGCGCCGCCCCGAGCTTCGTCGCGAACACCGGGCGCGTCGCGCCGAAGGGCGCGTTCCGCGCCGGCTTCGGCTCGGGCTACCAGGTGAACACCCAGGCCGCCGCGATCGTCCGGGACGGGCGGGACCTCGCCGAGAACCTGCGCTCCAAGGCGACGGCTTGCCCGGACGGCAGCGGCTCGTGCTGGAACGCCGCCGACGTGGAGCCGGTCGTGGACGCCGCGTTCCGGTTCGCGCTCGTGGCCCCGCTCTCGTCGCACACGGAGGTGTCCGCGCGCTACGGCTTCGCGCCCGGCTTCGACGGCGGGATTCACTGGGGCCCGGACTCGAAGGGCCTCGACCTCGGCTGGCAGGCGTTCGGCCCGCGCGACCCTGGGACCGACGGCTGGGCCGGGACGCTGCTCGCCGGCTGGGGAACGCGCGACCTCGGCACCTTCGGCGACGTCATCGAGAACGTCCTGCACGGCGACGCGGGGCTCACGGACTTCCAGCTCGCGTTCGTCGCCGGTCGCCAGTGGCGCGAGATCGCCCACACCTACGTCGGGGCGCGCTACACGCTCACGCGCTGGAAGGTCCAGGTCATCCCCGATCTCCCGATCGTCTACGACGGCGGCGCCGCGCAGGAGCGGCTGCTCGGGACGGACTCGACCGGCTTCGTGCACACGACGGGCGGCGTCTTCGGCGGCGCGCTCGGCTACAAGCACGTCTTCGTCGGCGCAGAGCTGAACCTCCTCTACACGGCGGGGAAGGCCGACGTGTTCTTCAAGGAGCGCGATCTCGGCGCGTTCGGCGTGATGCCGGCGGTCTACATCTACGGTCAGTACTGACGCGCCCCGCCAGCAGCCGGTTGCCTGCTGCGGCTCCCGTCCCCGGGCCTCGGCGGGGCACCGCGCCCCCTCGCGCCGGGCCGCCCCGCCGGATCCCCTGCGTCGCTTCCGGGCAGGGGATAGAAGTCCGGGGCACCGCGCACGGAGGGGACATGGCGAAGGCGGCGAAGGAGCTCGGCCGGAAGGCCGCCACGACCCGGAAGGACACGCCCGCCGCGCCCGAGCGCGCCGAGCACCCCACGTTCGCGCGGGAGGAGCTCCAGCGGATCCTCGCCGAGCGCGAGTCGTGGACGGAGGGCGAGCTCGCCGAGGCCCTCGGGAAGCTCGTCCACCGCAAGGCGCGCTTCGAGACCGACTCGGGGATCCCGATCCCCGACGTGCTCGATCCGGCGAGCGTGCGCGAGACGGACTACCTGCGCGACGTCGGCTACCCGGGCCGCTATCCGTTCACGCGCGGCACGCAGCCGACGATGTACCGCGGGCGGCTCTGGACGATGCGCCAGTTCGCCGGCTTCGGGAGCCCCGAGGACACGAACGGGCGCTTCAAGTACCTGCTCCAGCACGGCGTGACGGGGCTCTCGACCGCCTTCGACATGCCCGCGCTCATGGGCTACGACGCCGACCACCCGATGAGCCGGGGCGAGGTCGGCAAGGAGGGCGTGGCCGTCTCGACGCTGCGCGACCTCGAGCTCCTCTTCGACGGCATCCCGCTCGACGAGGTCACCACCTCGATGACCATCAACGCGACCGCGGTCATCGCGCTCGCGATGTACGTCGCCGTCGCCGAGAAGCAGGGCGTCCCGCGTGCGAAGCTCGGCGGCACGCTCCAGAACGACATGCTGAAGGAGTACATCGCGCAGAAGGAGTGGATGATCCCGCCCGCTCCCGCGGTGAAGGTGAACTGCGACGTCATCGAGTTCTGCGCCAAGGAGATGCCGCGCTGGAACCCGGTGTCGATCTCCGGCTACCACATCCGCGAGGCAGGGGCGACCGCGGTCCAGGAGCTCGCCTTCACGCTCGCGGACGGCATCGAGTACGTGCAGGAGTGCGTCGATCGCGGGCTCGAGGTGGACGCGTTCGCGCCGCGGCTCAGCTTCTTCTGGGACGTGCACAACGACTTCTTCGAGGAGGTCGCGAAGTTCCGGGCCGCGCGCCGGATCTGGGCGCGCACGCTGAAGGAGCGGTTCGGGGCCAGGAAGAAGGAGTCGCTGCTGCTCCGCACCCACGCCCAGACGGCCGGGGTCTCGCTCACCGCGCAGCAGCCCTACAACAACGTCGTCCGCACCGCCCTCCAGGCCTTCGCGGCGGTGCTGGGCGGCACGCAGTCGCTCCACACGAACTCCCTCGACGAGACCTACGCGCTCCCCACCGAGGAGGCGGTCACCATCGCGCTCCGCACGCAGCAGATCATCGCGCACGAGTCGGGCGTGGACCGCGTGGTGGATCCGCTCGCCGGGAGCCACTACGTCGAGTGGCTCACCGACGAGATGGAGCGGCGCGCCCTCGAGCACATCCGGCGCATCGACGAGATGGGCGGGATGCTGCGCGCGGTGGAGGAGGGCTACCCGCAGCGCGAGATCGCCGAGAGCGCCTACCGTTACCAGCGCGACGTCGAGGCGGGCGAGCGGATCGTCGTCGGCGTGAACGCGTTCAGGACCGAGGCGGAGGAGCCGATCCGGATCCTCAAGATCGACGAGACCGTGGCGCGCCGGCAGGTGGAGCGGCTCCGCGAGGTGAGGGCCTCGCGCGACGCGGCCCGGGCCGCCGCCGCGCTCTCCGCCATCGAGCGCGCGGCCAGGGACGGCACGAACGTCGTGCCGTCCGTCATCGACGCGGTGAAGGCCTACGCGACGCTCGGCGAGATCTCGGACGTCTTCCGCGAGGTCCACGGCGTTTACCGGGAGGACGGGCGCTTCTAGCCGCCGGCCGGGCCGGCTGGGTCGCGCCGTCGAGTCGAGCGGTCTTCATCCCGGCGGGTCGCTCGGGTGGCGAAACGCCGCGGAGTTGCGGTACACCAGCGGAGCGCTGGAACTGTCGTCATTTCAACGGAGACGAAGGCATGAGCCCCGCGAAAGAGCGTCCCCTCCGCATCGTCGTCGCGAAGCCCGGCCTGGACGGTCACGACCGCGGCGCCAAGATCATCGCCCGCGCGCTGCGCGACGCCGGCTTCGAGGTCATCTACACCGGCCTGCATCAGACGCCGGAGATGATCGTCGCCGCCGCCATCCAGGAGGACGCGGACGCGATCGGCCTCTCCATCATGTCCGGCGCGCACATGACGCTCTTCCCCGCGGTGGTCGAGCTCCTCGGGGAGAAGGACGCGAAGGACGTCGTGGTCTTCGGAGGCGGGATCATCCCGCAGGACGACGTGCCCAAGCTGAAGGAGAAGGGCGTCGCCGAGGTGTTCCTGCCCGGCTCGCCGACGCAGGGCATCATCGACTGGATCCGGGCGAACATCCGCCCGCGCGTCGCGGCCGCCTAGCGGCGCACGATCCCTGCCTGCGCCGGGCGGACTCGTCGCTTCGCTGCTCGGCGTACCGGAAGCAGTACGCCTGCGCTGCTCCGCTCCTCTTGCGCCCGGCTCGGCGACGGGCTCGTGCGCCTCGCGGCTTTCGGCTAACCGCCCGAGCCGATCATCGGCAGGAGCCCCGCGCCGCCCTTCGGCATCTCGTGGCGCTCGCCCTTCGCAAGGAGCGCCGTCCGCACCGCCCGGGCGATCTCCTCGTCGGAGGCGCCGGAGCGGACGAGCTCGCGCAGGGGCACGCGGTCCCGGCCGCCCAGGCAGGCGCGCAGGGAGCCGTCCGCGCCGACCCGCACGCGGTTGCAGCCGTCGCAGAAGTTCTCGGTCATGGCGCCGATGAAGCCCACGAGGCCGTGCACCGGCGCGCCGCCGACGTCCGAGGTGCCGCGCATGTGGTAGGCGGGCCCCCAGCCGCGCGTCGCGTCCGGCTCGAGGCGGATGCCCTGCGCCTCGAGGAGGCGCTTCACCTCCGAGGTCGGCACGGGCTTCCCCGGCCCGAACGGCATGAGCTCGATGAAGCGGGCGGTCGCGCCGAAGCGCCAGGCGAAGCGCGCGAGGTTCCCGAGCTCGTCCTCGTTCTCGTCGCGGACCACGACCACGTTCAGCTTCACCGAGTCGAACCCGGCGCGGAACGCGGCCTCGATGCCGGAGACGATCCGCTCGAGCGTCGCGGCGCGGCCGGAGATTCGCTGGAGCTTCGCCGGATCGAGCGTGTCGAGCGAGACGTTGAGGCGGGACACGCCCGCGTCGCGCAGCAGGGTCGCGTGCGTCGCGAGGGCGTGGCCGTTGGTCGTGAGGGCGATCTCCTCGATGCCGGGCGTCGCCTTCACGTCGCGCACGATGTCGAGGAGCTCGCGGCGGAGCGTCGGCTCGCCGCCGGTGAGCCGCACGCGCCGGATGCCGAGCTTCGCGAACACCCCGACCACGCGCGCGAGCTCGGGCCGCGAGAGGGGGTCCTCCTGCCGGTCCGGCCCCATCGGCGCGCAGTAGGAGCAGCGGAAGTTGCAGCGGTCGGTGAGGGACAGCCGCAGGTACTGGATCTTGCGCCCCTGTCCGTCGACGAGGGGCCCGCTCACCGGCAACGCGTTGACGGGCTCGGACACGCGCCCCTTATACCCGATAAGCGCGGTCCAGATCATCCGGTGGTGACGGCGGCCAGCGGCGGGGCAGGGCGCAGTTCCGGTGATCCGTGGGAGGGCCCCGCGCGAAGCGCGGGAGGGGCGAAGCCCCTCCGGCGGGGAACGGTCGCGAACCCGCGAAGCGGGCGCGACCGTTCACGGGCCCCGCCGAGCAGGGGTGGGGCCCCGACGACGGCGGCCAGCCGTCGGCGGGGCGGGGGA